>JAZBOI010000001.1:0-2849 GCA_036351095.1 Bacteroidales bacterium
AATCGCGGTATGCCTTGAGAATATTCCCAGCCTGCAGAACAAGGTTCTTTGTCTCTGTAAGAAGATCAAGGTACAGTAATGTAGCCTTCGTACCCGTTGCACCCTTTTTGATTCGTTTTACCTGCTTCTTACGTATCGTTTCTATCGAATCGATAAGTTTTGCCTGTTTGTTGAATGATGGTTTGATATTATCAAAATTATTCGATTTAAGAATGGCAACCAGGAAATTAAGATATTCACTAAGTTCACTGCTCAGCTCTTTCAGGTCATCCTGCTGGTCGGGGCTCAGCGGCTGATGGTTATTATCCACATGCCGGAAAGCCGGGTTGAAAACATATGAAAGGGAATGTGCGCTCTCTCTCAGGTAATCATGTATCTGGACATAGAATGGACCAGCATCTATATGCCTGTCGTCAAGGTTCCGTATGAATTTGTGCACGTTGTCTTTCTTAAGCTTTGCTGAAATATCAAAATGCTTTATATCTTTTTTAATGTTCCTCAGGCTTTTCAGCTTTTCTTTCATAAAGGAAACAATGGTTTTGTTGTAAAGCGATGATACCACCAGGAGCTCTTTTATCAGCATATCCCTGGTGATATCGGTAATTGTTTCCCCGTTTTCCATTGCATCCAGTTCAGCCTCCCGGTCACTCGCTTTTTTTGCCCTGTTCTTATGCGTTCTGTAACTGCTGAAAAGTACCAGGAGGATCACTGCTATAATGATAATTATGCCTGCCAGGCCTGCCCATAGGATTATCAGGGCAAGGAGGAATGCACTAAGAAATGCTGCCATGGCAGTAAAGAACCAGCCTGTGATAACGACCATTACACCTGAGATGCGGTAAACGGCTGTTTCCCGTCCCCATGCCCTGTCAGCCAGTGATGTTCCCATAGCAACCATAAATGTCACATAGGTTGTTGAGAGGGGCAGCTTGAGGGAGGTTGCAAAGGCTATTAATATACTGGCCACCACCATATTGATGGATGCCCTGAGCTGATCAAAGGAAGCATCCTGCTTTTTCCTGGTTTTCCTTAGCGTGGATGTGTCAAAACGCTTATCCATCCATTTCTTTGACTTCTCGGGTAAGATTTTTCCAAGGCCTCCTGTTATATGCGTTCCTAACCTGACTATTGAGCGTGCGAGCCCGAGCGATTTAAAGCTTTCTGATCCTTCGTCCTGCCTTGCCAGGTTGATTTCAGTCTGGGTTACTGTCCTTGATTTCTTTGAAAACCACAGGGCTATGGCCATAATTATACCTGCAATAAGAAGAAAATATGTCGGAGTTTTTACCTGGGCTGCCAGGGCTGTCATGGGAAGGGCATCAGGCGATACACCACTGCTTATCCATGCCTTGAACGATTCAAAGCCTGCGAGGGGTACACCGATGAAGTTGATAAGGTCATTCCCGGCAAATGCCATGGCAAGAGAGAAAGTACCAACCAGCACAATTATTTTAGGGATATTTATCCTGAATAACCAGGTAAGTAGCTGGAGCAAGATGGTCCATACAATAAAACTGTAGATAAGCAATTGCCCTGTGTGAGTTGCTATCCACCCCATTACGGCATCACTCATGAAGGATGCTCCTTTGGCTCCCTTAATGATCATGAAGTAAGTGATGGCAGTTATGGCCAGTCCACCCCAGACAGACCCGAAATACTTCATGTTCCTCTGGTAGTTGAAGCTGAATATCAATCGTGAGAGATACATTACCAGGGCCCCGGCGCTGAAGGCAATTACAATTGACAGCAGGATACCCGAAATAATTGCCAGTGCTTTGCTGGAGTTTATATAAGTACCAAGTGTATGAGCGCCTTCTGGATCACCGATAAGCTTTATCATCGCGATAGCCACGGAAGCTCCCAGCAGCTCAAAAACAATGGATACAGTGGTCGATGTTGGCAGACCGTAGGTGTTGAACAGGTCAAGCAGTATAATGTCTGTAAGCATTACCGCCATGAAAATTATCATCAGGTCACTGAAAAAGAATTGTCCCGGGTTGAATATTCCCTTACGGGCAACTTCCATCATCCCGCTTGAAAAGGTTGCACCAACAATTATCCCCAGGGTTGCTATAATCAAAATGGTCCTGAGGGAGGCAACATTCGAACCAATGGCTGAATTGAGAAAATTAACCGCGTCATTGCTTACACCGACTATTAAATCAGTAATCGCAAGCAGAAACAGGACGACGACAATGAATATGTAATAATTTTCCATCTGTTATTATTAATACCCGGCAAATGTATCCAGCTATTTTTATTTAATAATCAAATTAATGTTAAGTAATTGTTAAGTAAATGGTGAAAGCTGTTAAAATAATGATAAACAGTATGTTGTGTTAAGTCAATATACTATCGGCCAGCTTAATGACCTTATCCGGATCAAGGGGTTTGGTGAGATAGTCGGTAGCACCAAGCTCCATGGCTTTTTTTATTGAATCGCTGTCCGAGACAGCAGATAATATCACTACAGGTATATCCATCCAGTCATCATTCTCTCTGAGCACTTCCAGGAATTCAAATCCACCAAGGTCGGGCATTTTCAGATCGAGTACGATAAGGTCAGGAAGCATATTTCTCATCGAATCAAGTCCCTGCCTGCCACTTCCAGCTGTAAATACAGTGTAGCCATTACGCTCTAAAAGGGATTCTAAAAGAACAATGTTGGTATTGGAATCATCAACTACGAGTATCTTCTTTTCAGTCATTATTTGTGCTTTGGACTTGCGATGTTAAAGATCATAAAATAAAAATAAATCATGCTTTAAAACAGGCAAAAATATCACCATTTTATGTTGTTTCAAATCGTCATAATAAAAAAAATCCTACATTTGCTCTATTCCATTTAT
>JAZBOI010000002.1:0-5370 GCA_036351095.1 Bacteroidales bacterium
ACAATTCTTCTTCTGCTAATTACAAATCAAAGCAACATGGCAAATATTTTTACGCAAAAAACAGAAACACCACAATACAGGGTGATCAGGAAACTGGATAAGGTTGAAATAAGGCAGTACCCCGAACTGATACTGGCTTCAACAAAGATGGGAGACTCTTACAGTGGAAACTCGGGCCGGGGCTTCAGCACTGTGGCAGGTTATATTTTCGGAGGTAATGAAAAAAGTGAGAAAATCAGCATGACTTCTCCCGTAGTGGTTGATATGGCTGATACAATGAAAATGAGTTTTATTATGCCTTCAGAATATGAAATGGAAGATTTGCCGTCACCCAGTAATCCGAAAGTTGAACTACAGCGGCAAAGCTCGCGCTTACTGGCAGTGATAAGTTTTGGTGGCTGGGCAAGCGACGAGAAACTTGCTGAGTACAGGGAAGTGCTCAAAGCCGAACTTGAGAAGCATCAGATTAAGCCAAAAGGACATTACATGTTTATGGGCTATAACCCTCCGTACCGGTTGATAAACAGGCGCAATGAGCTTGCTGTGGAGATAGAAAGCCTGGAAGATTAGCTACGCAGTACCTACCCTACCCTGAACCATGCTATTTGATCAACTTTATGGACAATTATCCTGAGCAGATCAGAATTTGTCATTAATTATTATTTTTGCCATTTCTAAGCCAATTTTTTGAAATGGAAAACTACAGATTCCCGGTTACCATACGCTATTCAGATATCGACATGAACCGGCATGTGAACAACGCGGTTTATTTCACATATATGGAAAATGCACGTACTGAATTATTACGTACTGAACTGCTTGAGTACCAGGAAAAAGGAATTCTTTTTATAATATCTGAAGCATCCTGTAAATACATACGCCCCATATTGCTGACTGACAGCATTATATGCGAAATAAAATTTGAGTTATTAACTCCCCTGCGTATTGGTGTGACCTACTCGTTCAGGGATTCCGGCTCTGACATGCTACATGCAGAAGGAAAAACGACCCTTGTAATGGTGGATGAAGCATCAGGCAAGGCTGTAAAAATACCCGGGGAATTAATGGATCGTCTGGCTAAAAATGAATAACATTTTTCCCGCTACTATTTTATTATTCCGGTATTCTTATCTTTGGTTTTTTTTATGTTATTAATCTTTCAAATTAAATGAACATTAAGTACACCCTACTGCTTGTTTTGGTCCTGATACTTGGATCATGCACATCTGAGAACAATAATGTATACGAATGGCGAGGTAATGGCAGAACAGGTATCTTTCCTGATACCGGCTTGCTAAACGAGTGGCCGCCGGAAGGACCTAACGAAGTATGGGCTATCGAAGGTCTTGGCAATGGTCATGGCTCCCCCACTTTTACTGATAAGCATTTCTACATAACAGGTGAAAAAGACTCCCTGGCTGTTCTGCAGTGCTTTGATCTTAATGGCAATACCATCTGGGAAAGCGTCCTTGGCCCTGAATGGACCATGACATATCCCGGTTCCCGCTCCGCTCCCACAATAGCTGGTAATCTGGTATACACCGTGACAGGGATGGGAGATATTTTCTGCGTTGACAGTGAAAACGGGGAAATAATCTGGTCCAAGTATTTTATTGATGATGCTGATGGAATTCCCATCATGCATGGCTTTTCTGAAGCCCCTGTAACAGATGGGGATGTGGTATTCTGGGTTCCGGGTGGCCGGAAAGTTAATGCAGCAGCCCTGGATCGTTTTACAGGCGAATATATATGGATATCCGATGGTGTAGGTGAAAGGTCCGGTTATAACCAAGGGAACATTATAAGACTGGCTGACAGGAATATTTTTGTTACCTTCTCAGCCTACCACCTGATGGGCTTTGACAGTAAGACAGGTGAATTATTATGGACACATGAGCAGGATAACCTGGAACCCGCTGAAAGAAAGCTGGGAATGGGTGATACCCACAGTAATTCCGTTATTTTTGATGATGGTTTCATATACTACCAGGCTGGCGATGGCAATTGCGGTGTCAAGCTTGAACTCTCCGGGGATGGGTCCGAGATTACAGAAGTATGGCGTAATGGTTCCTTTGACGGTTTTATGGGCGGGATAGTAAAGTATGGGGATTATATTTTCGGCAGTTCCGCTTCGAAACCCGAACTGAGGGTTATAAACGCTCTTAGCGGTACCCTGACTGATTCACTGCGTATCGGACAGGGGGCACTTATAGCCGCTGATAATATGCTTTATTACTATTCCCAGGCCGGCAGGCTGCACCTGCTGAGCCATGAGCAGGGAAAGGTCAGTGAGCTAAGTTCTTTCAGGATAAGCAGGGGCTCACTTCAACATTTCGCCCACCCGGTAATTAATAAAGGAATCCTGTACCAGCGGCACGGGGATGTGCTTATGGCATTTGACATAAGAGAATAACAGGGTACCACTTTGCAGGAACCCGGAAGTTTTGAAAAGTATGAGATGTAAGCCCGAAGTATTAGCCAAGAACTTCGAAGGTTATTTTCAGATTCACCCTGAATTCTACAACCTTATTGTCTTTAACAACGGCCATCTGTTCCTTTACATACACTGATTTTATACCCTTGACCGTTTTTGAAGATGTTTTAACGGCATTTTTCACTGCATCTTCCCAGCTTTCTTCGGAAGAAGCCAATACTTCGATTACTTTTAATACTGACATAATTTCTGAATTTTAGTTTGTATTAATTTGACTGATAACCTAATATAAGAAATATTAGCCAAATATTTAAATTTCAGAGCATAATATTTATGAGATGAAGCAATTTCCGCCTTATCAATTACGCTGTTGCTCCCTTACTACTGCAGTAATCAATTACAGCGGCAGGTTCCGATTTAAGGTACAGTCATCAGGTTTATAACCCGGTCAGAGGAGCAAAATCCTGGTATAGTTTGGGTATAAACCATATGATACTGCAAATACCCGTATATATCATGTTTTTTCAAAAATTAAGTTTTATTAACCATATATCTTATTGCCTGAATTAACTATTTCTTTACTTTTAGCGCAATCAATTCAAAAAAGAAATTAACATGATCAAAAGAAGACCAATTGCTGCCTCAATCAGATGGCTCACTGTCATTATTATCCTGACCTGTTATCCGGCATTGAAAGTGGGTGCCCAGGGAAACATCAGCTCTCCACTATCTTTCTTTGGTTTCCAGATCGGAGCTGACTACCATCTCACCAACTATACCAGGGCACTGGAATACTGGCAATTACTTGACCAGGAATCAGATCGTATGATCCTTGAGAATATCGGTACAACAGAAGAAGGAAGACCGCAGTTTATGGCTGTCATAAGCAGTCCTGAGAATCTTTCAAAGCTTGAGCATTACAGGAGTATTTCCGAAAAACTTGCTCTTGCCAAAGATTTAAATGACAGCCAGGCAAGGGAACTGGCGAAGGAAGGTAAGGCAGTCATATGGATTGACGGCGGACTGCATGCAACGGAGGTTGTTGGTTCTCACCAGCTTATTGAAACTGTTTACAGGATGCTTAGCAGGAATGATGATGAGACTCTCAGGATACTTGATGATGTTATCCTGCTGGCAGTTTTTGCCAACCCGGACGGACTTGAACTGATAGGCGACTGGTATATGCGGCATGAAGATCCCGAAAAGCGGAGCAGCAGGGGTCTCCCACGCCTTTACCAGAAATATACCGGGCATGATAATAACCGTGATTCCTATATGGTTACCCAGTCTGAAACGGAGAATATGTCGCGCATAATGTACAGGAAATATTTTCCACAGATAATGTATAACCATCACCAGACCGGGCCCAACGGGATGGTTGTGTTTATTCCACCCTTTCGTGAACCACCTAATTACAATTATGATCCCCTCCTTATTGCCGGCATCCAGTCTGTGGGACTGGCAATGCATGGAAGGCTGATTGCCGAAGGTAAGCCGGGCAGCGGTATGAGATCGGTGGCCAGTTATTCAACGTGGTTTAACGGCAACCTCCGTACAACAGGTTACTTTCATAACCAGATAGGTATACTGACCGAGATAAAGGGAAATCCCACTCCCTTAGAGATAGAATTCAACCCGGACAGGCAACTGCCAATGAACGATATGCCCTACCCCATTGAACCCGGTCCCTTCTCTTTCAGGGATGCCATAGAATACTCTTACACAATGAATATGGCCATCCTTGATTATGCCTCCCGCTACAGGGAAACATTACTGTTCAACCGCTATATTATGGGACGCAATAATATTGATAAGGGACGCAGGGATAATTGGACCCTTCATCCCGATATCATTGACAATCTCAAGGAGGTAGTCGCAAATGACAACAGCAGGGATGATGGGGATGATCAGTACAGGTACAGCAGAAGGGGTTTATCTCTCGATTATCTCAAGTACCTCAGGCTGCCTGAGAACAGGGATGCCAGGGCCTATATCCTGCCATCGGACCAGACCGATTTTCCGACGGCTGTTAAATTTGCGAATACTTTTATAAAGAATGGTGTTACCGTGCACAGGGCAAGTGAAGAATTTTCTGTGAACGGGAAAACATATCCCGCAGGATCACTGGTTTTCAAGACAGACCAGGCCTTCCGGCCACATATCCTGGATCTCTTTGAGCCACAGGATCATCCGGACGATTTTCAGTATGAGGGAGGTCCTCCCAATCCGCCCTATGACAATGCCGGTTACACCCTGGCCTACCAGATGGGTATTGAATTTGACCGCATCATGGATCCGGTAGACGGACCCTTCGAGGAAATAAATTCAATGGCAGAACCCGTAAAAGGAGTTATTGCAAATGTATCAGACGCTGAAGGCTACCTTGTTAATCATGCTGTTAATGATGCTGCTATACTTACCAACAGGCTGCTGGCAGAAAAGCAGGATGTTTACTGGATCAGCGAAAGCCTGGCAGAAGGAGGCTGGGATTGGCCTGCAGGAACAATCTATATACCTTCATCACGTAAGGCAGATGCCATTATAAAGCAAGCGGCTGAAGATCTGGGTATCCATTTTTATGGACTTGATAAAGCCCCCGGGGGCGGTCTTATGAAGATAAATGCCCCGCGCATAGGGCTATGGGACAGGTATGGCGGTTCAATGGAATCGTGCTGGACCAGGTTTATCATGGAACAGTTTGAATTCCCCTATGAAAAAGTATTTCCCAAAAGTCTGGATGAAGGAAACCTGAAAAAAGATTTTGATGTACTGGTTTTTGTAAACAGGGCTATACCGGAAGGTGAAACACGCTCTTCATTCTATTACGGGAGATCCGATGATGATGACGAGAGCGATATTCCTGCTGAATACCTCGACTGGCTGGGGAGTGTGACAAGTGATAAGACCGTTCCCAAATTGCTGGAGTTCCTGGAGGA
>JAZBOI010000003.1:0-6798 GCA_036351095.1 Bacteroidales bacterium
CTGAAATATTCATGCCTGGGGAAGGAAAGGAAACTTCTTGAGTCTGTTGTCATACCCACGAAGTTATCGAGCAGTCCATAGTTAGCCACTATATCAAGGTGCTCCTCTATACCTTTCATATTGTCCAGGAACCACCATGCCGGTCCGTATTGCATTTTCCCGGGCATGCACGACTGGAAATTACCAGCCATTGATGCTATCACTTCATTAAAAGAGGGGTTAAGATTATAGATTATGCAGGGAGGGAGTTTATTTTCCCTGTCAAGTGAATCCAGGAAAGCGGCCAGTCCCTGCGCCTGTTTTTCATCACCCATTGAGTCTGCACCGGCATCGGGGCCATGCAATTTAAATAAGCGGGTACTGTTATTCCTCAGGGCCCCCAGGTGCAGTTGCATGGTCCATCCATGGAGGGCATAAAGTGTTGTCAGTTCCCTTAGCAGGGCTATTTTGAATTTAGCGGAGTGCTCACCTGTAATTTCCTTCCCGCTGCGTGCTCTTTCAAAAATACCCCTGATTTCGGCCAGGGAGAAATCAAGCTGTGGCAGGCCGGCAAAGGAATGGTCCGATAACCTGCAGCCGGCGGCGGCAAAGTGATCCATCCTTTTTGCCAGTGCCAGCAGGAAATGGTCATAGCTTGAAATGTCTGAAGATGAAACTTCAGCCAGCCTGTCTGCATATTCATTAAAGGACTGGCTGTCTTCAATGCAGAAAGCACGGTCGGGCCTGAAACCAGGCAGTACATTTATACCGGGATCTTCTTTCTTTATTTGCCCGTGATATTCGAGGCTGTCAAGGGGATCATCACTCGTGCATATTACTTCAACATTGAATTTTTTAAGTAAGCCCCGCACACTGTATCCCGGCATGGCGAGCACTGCATTTGCCTTTTCCCATATCTCATCGGCCGTTGACGGTCTCAGCAGCAGGTCGATATCAAAATATCTTTTAAGCTCGAGGTGCGACCAGTGATAGACCGGGTTGCCTACGGCATGGGGTATTGTTTCGGCCCATTTAATGAATTTAGCCCTGGCAGGAGCATCTCCTGTGCAATATTTCTCACTGACACCATTAGCCCTCATCAACCTCCACTTATAATGGTCATTCTCAAGCCATGCCTCGGTTATATTGGTGAATTGCCGGTCTTTTGCTATATCTTCCGGGGAAAGATGACAGTGATAATCAATAATGGGAAGATCAGATACATAATTATGAAACAGGTTTATTGCACTTGGCGATTCCAGGAGGAAATCATTGTTAATAAATTGCCGCATAATGTATTTTTTCTGTGAATGTACTAATTCTGAGGGATATTTAAGCCGGGGAAGTGATCATACAGATCAGACAGCAGGATATAATATTCCTTTTCAAGCCCAATTATCCTGTCTTCTATATCATAGAAAGCAGATAATTCGATAAAATATTCAATCAGGGATATTCCACCTTCCTCCAGTGCTTTGTTGAGCAGGCTTTCTGAAACCGATTCACTATAGGCATCCCGCAGTTCATGCATGGCATTCATTACGGATAAATACCTGGCATAGAGTGTTCTGTATTCATTTTCATAAATAAGCATAATGTTATTGTATTCAGCCTCATAATGATTCTTTTTAGCCTTTTCAGCCTCTATCCTGCCCTTATTTTCCCACAGGGGGATACTTATCCCCAGTGTCGGACCTGTGAATTCCGATGCGGCAACTATTTCCGAAGCAAAACCAAGCTGAAGCCCGGGCATGCTCTTTGTTTTCACCACATCCAGCCTGCTGGCGGCAATCTCAATTTCTTTCCCCGGCATTTTGAAAGCCGGATGCATGGCCCTTTTTTCTTCGAGCAGACTGTCGGGCTCCGGCTCTTCAAAGAGGGGATAGCCTGAATGTTCGAGCAGGGAAGAATTGTTTCCGCTAACCATGTCCAGGAAGGTCAGCATTCCCTCCTCCCTGCTCCTGTATTCGAGGAGGCTATTTTTCATTCCCGCTACTTCCAGCCTGATCTTATTGTAATCGATAATTGTTACCTCCCCTGCATCAAGCATTTTCCTGTAGGCATCTTCCATCTTTACTGTATGTTTCAGCCTTTCTTCCGTTACTTCTATCTGTTTCCGCAGGGCTATAAGTTCAATAAGCCTGCTTCGGGTATCGGAAAGATATGCCAGTACACTGTTATGATATTCCAGCAGTGCCTGTTCATAATTGTTCCTGCCAAGTGTTTTCAATCTCCTGTACCTGGTTGGGAAATCGAGTGTCTGTGTAACTGACCAGGTGATTTTTTCACCTGTCTCCCTTGGAAGACCGGGAAAATATCCCATGCTTACCTGTGGGTTTGGCGGTGTATATCCTGTTTGTGATTCGGCTTCGCGGGAATGGAGCAGTTCCTTTTCTGCCATTATCCCGGGGTGCTTTTCCAGTACTTTCCTGATAAAGGCATCCGGGCCCTGTGGCATTGCCTCTGAAGAGAAAGCGAGCAGGACCAGCAGTATTATTATTTTATTCATCCTTATTCTTTTTTGCGTTCATTAGAAAATATACCGAGGGGATCACATAAATATTCAGCAGGGTGGATGACAGCAGGCCTCCCAGTATTACAATTGCCATGGGGCTCTGTATTTCGTTTCCCGGCTTATCACCCCCGGCTGCCAGAGGTATTAGTGCCAGTGCTGCCGTAAGGGCAGTCATCAGTATAGGATTCAACCTGTCGGCCGAACCGTTTATGATCCTGTCCTTCAGCTTCATGCTCCCTGCTTTAAGTGCTTCATACCTGGATATCAGCAGCAGACCATTCCTGGTCGCAATGCCGAAAAGGGTAATAAAGCCAATGATCGTAGGTATGCTGATAACCGCTGATGTCAGCTTTATGGCAAACACCCCTCCAATGAGTGCCAGGGGCAGGTTCAGCAGGACGACGGCTGCCAGCTTACCGTTCCTGAACTCCTGGTAGAGTACTATAAACACGGCCAGCAGGGCGAGAATGGATGTAAGCACCAGCCTCCTTGTTGCTCTTTCGGCGCTTTCAAACTGACCACCATACTCAATCCTGTAATTATCAGGGAGAGAGATTCTGTCGTTTACGCTTGATTCAATATCTTTGACCACGCTGCCAACATCCCTTCCTGCTACATTTACGGAGATAACAATCTTCCTCTGCACATTCTCCCTGCTGATGGCATTCGGTCCTGATGAGGATTGGATATCTGCCACGAAGGAGAGAGGTACTTTTTCACCACTGCGGGTATCGATCATTGCATTTCTTATTGCCTCAATATTGTCCCTTGATGCGTCGTTATACCTGAGTACCAGGGGGAAACGTTTTTCTTCCTCGAAGACGTCGGATACATAGACTCCTCCAAGCGCCATATTGATGAAGCCAGTAAAATTATTCACGGGTATGCCGTATCTTGCCAGCATATCCCTCTTTGCCTTTATATGTATCTGTGGGGCTTCGATCTGCTGCTCCACATTTATATCACCTATGCCTTCGGTATCACTTATCGCGTCTTTTACATCATTTGCCAGTCGGTAAAGCTGGTTCAGGTCGCTCCCGAATATTTTGATTGCGATATTAGCCCTTGTTCCTGAAAGCATGTGATCCATCCTGTGTGTTATTGGCTGACCTACTTCCACATTTACACCCGGCAGGCTGTTAAGTTCATTTCTGAGGACAGCAAGAAATTCGTCCCTCGAACGCTCTTCCAGGGTGAAAGGCACATCCAGCTCTGATATATTCTCCGCGAATGAATGTTCTGCCATCTCAGCCCTTCCGGTTTTCCGGGAGAGTGATTTAATCTCGGGCATGTCCAGGAGTATTTTCTCCGCTTCACGTGCAATCTTCGATGATTCTTCAAGCGATATACCGGGTTTTGCCGTAAGGTTCACCGAGAGGGCACCTTCATTGAAGGGTGGCAGGAAAGTACTTCCGAAATTAAAAGTCAATATTATGGCTGCAATAAGGAGGCTGCCTGTAAATATTAAAACTGCCTTTTTCCTGCCAAGGCTCACTGCCAGGCTTTTCCTGTATACGGCAATAAGCTTCCTTTCCACCCACGATCCTTTTGCTTTTGCGGCAAGCCTTTTTTCATTGGTCAGCAGGTAACTGCACAATACCGGCGTTATGGTGAGTGCTACCAGCAGTGAGGCCATTAAAGCCACGATAAAGGAGATGCCCAGGGGTTTCAGCATCCGGCCTTCCATACCCTCGAGGAAGAAGAGGGGGACAAAGGTGATTATGATAATAATGGTGGCATTGAAGATTGATGGTCTTATCTCCGTTGAAGCATTGTATATCACTTTAAGGAAGGGTTCTTTTTCAGAATCCTGACGTACTGCATTCCTTCGCAGGTGTTTGTATACGTTCTCCACATCTATTATTGCATCATCAACAAGCGACCCGATGGCAATGGCCATTCCCCCCAGGCTCATGGTGTTTATAGTGTAACCCATTAACCTGAGTGCAAGAATTGAGACCAGCAGTGAAAGCGGTATTGCCAGAAGTGATATCGCCGTGGTGCGGACGTTGAGAAGGAAGATAAACAATATGATTATTACAAAAAGTCCTCCTTCAATAAGCGCACGCAGTACATTCCTTACAGAGGTATTAATAAAATCGGCCTGGTTATAGATATCGCTGTGTATCTTTATTTCGCGTTCAGTGTTTGCTTCTATTTCACTTATGGTACTTCGTATCTGTTCGGTAAGCCTGACGGTATTGATGCCCGGTTGCTTGACAATATTTACCAGCACAGCATCTTTGGCCTTATAGGAGCCTGCACCTATAGCAGGGGCCGGTCCGGTATTTACCTCCGCCACATCCTTTATCCTTACGGGCAGACCTTCAAATAATTTCACCACCGTATTACCTATATCGTCAAGGCTGGTGGTACGGGCTATACCTCTGACATGGTACACATTACCGAACTGGTTGATGAATCCGCCCGTTGAATTACTGTTCATATTACGGCATGTTTCTTCAAGTTCATTCATGCCAACATCATAGAACTTCATTTTGTAAGGGTCGGCCAGTACCTGGTATTCTTTGTAATCGCCTCCAATTATGGTTACCTGGGCCACACCAGGTACTGAAAGAAGCCTTGGTCGAAGGTTCCACTCGGCAAAGGTCCTCAGGTCCATATCGCTTACGGTATCCGATTCTATTGCAAGTATCATCATTTCGCCAAGGAGTGATGACTGTGGGGCAAGCAGGGGCTTATTGACCGCTGCGGGCAGTTCTTCGCTTACCTGTATTATCCTTTCGGTAACCGTTTGCCGTGCGTGATATATATCTGTTTTCCAGTCAAATTCAACCCAGACTATGGAAAAGCCCATGGATGAGCTCGACCTTACCCTCCTGATGCCTGTTGAACCGTTTACCGCTGTTTCTATGGGAAAGGTTACAAGTCGCTCCACCTCCTGGGGTGCCATACCCGGCGCTTCCGTCATGATTACAACGGTGGGAGCTGTCAGTTCCGGGAAGACATCGATATCCATATTACTTACCACATACAAACCCGAGACAAACAATAGGACAGTGCCTGTTAATATTGTTAGCCTGTTTCTCAGTGAGAAATCTATTATCCTGTTAAGCATGATCTGGTTTTTAATGGTTATGACCGCTGTGTGACGGTAAGGCAGTTTCCTGCAATGAGAGCTTCATCCGGTAGGTATTTTCCGTCACTATCCTGTCGCCTTCCTTCAGTCCCTCAAGCACATGTGTTACTTTTCCATTGCTTCTTCCTGCAGTGAGGTATGTTTTCTCAAACTCGCCGCTTTCCGTCTCACGAAAAACATAGATCTTGCCATATTCCTCCATCAGGGCAGTATTTGGCACAATAATTACATCGTGGATTTCTTCACCTATCAGCCATATATCGGCGAAGGTTCCCGGTATAAGCTCATCGTCATGGTCGATCCGGAAGTAAACAGGAACATAATATGAATTTTTCCCTGTGCTCCGGCCGTAAGAGATGATTGAACCATTCATTTCGTCAGTAGAGAAGATACGCGGACTGTACCCGGTAGAGAAATTGGCTTTCCTTGTTTTTGCCAGTATATCCAGGTCGGCAGGAGGAATATCGGCTTTCAGCACCAGCCTGTTCCCGGAAATGACCGATGCAATCCTGTCGCCTGTACGAACCATCTGTCCCTCTGTTACATAAAGGTCATTAATATAGCCGGCGGCGGGTGAGGCGATAATGCTACCCTTATCGGTGAAAGTATTACCTGCATTATCATAAGCGGTCCTGGCTTTTTCATAAGCCAGTTTTTTCTCCAGGTAATGCTCATTTGTAATAAGTTTGTCCGCTACCAGTTTTTCGGCTCTTTCAAAGTTCTCCTTTGCAGCCAGGTATTCAGCTTCCGCCTGCCTGTAATATACTTCGGGATTGGACTCAATGATATTATTGCCGCTAACTGAAAATAACTGCTGACCGGTCGACACTTTTGTACCCGGGTAGAGTAAACCGCTGAAGCTTATAATACCCGGAACAGCTGTTGTAACCAGTATTTCATCCTTCCTGTCGGACAATACCTGCCCGCTGGTTTTATATACCATACTGAACCCGGATGCTTTGAGGGTGCTTATTTTATAGATTTCCTGTTCATGCTCGTGGGCTTCCTCATCATGTTCCGTTGCCTGTTCCTGAGCTTGATCATCTGCATGATCCTGCTCTGCCTGCTCGTGTACGTGATCGTCTGTTTGTTCGTCGCCAGCGGCATGTTCATGATTATGACCGCTTACCTGTTCATGAGCATGATCATCATCAGTATGATCATGGCTGTTTGTCTCACTGCCATTGCATGAATAGAGAAGCAC
>JAZBOI010000004.1:0-3378 GCA_036351095.1 Bacteroidales bacterium
CTATGATCCGAGGGTGTGGCTCCGTAAGGGAGAGGAAGCTTTTATTGAACGCCTGAAAGAAGCTTTTGAAGATCTTAATGCAACTGATGTATTATAAGTTATAAATATGTAAGAATAAGGCAGCCAGACCATTGCGATCTGGCTGTTTTGTTTTTGTTAATAAATATTACACCGGGATTACACTTAATGGCGTTAAAATCATAATTTTATAAGGATTTGACATAAGAGCACGTATTGAGACGACTTAAGATAAAAGAAGAAAAGCTAAAAAGAAACAATCGCCTTACCCTTATGCTCAACAGCCGGGAGATGCGGGCCATTGATGTTTATTGCCGCAGGTACCGGGTCCGTAATAAGTCGCGTTTCCTCCGTGAGACAGTGATGAATGCAATATTAAAGCGTTTTGACGAAGAGATGCCTACCCTCTGGGAAGACAGTGAGCCCGACCTGTTTTCACCTTGTAAAGAGTCCCCTGATTTCAAAAGGGGAGGATAAGCCGATCCATTTACCGCTTCCGCTAAGCCCGTTTATAAGTGTAATATACTCATCATATACGGCATTCACGCTTAATGACAGTGTACCTGCAGGTGGGCCGGGAAAAGGAAGAAAGGAAAGGGTAGGGTCGAGCCTCGGAAAGCCGTATAAATTACTGCCTGCTGTAACCATCTCACCCCGGGCTTTGTGAGCCGGGATATTAACCGACAGTATCTTTGAACCATCAGGCAGGTCAAGGCCTGCCATATCTCCATTTACTGATACAAAATTAACCACACCGGCAAAAATCTGGTTGCCATGAATATAGAGTGAATTGACTATATCAATCCTTTCAAAGCGGGATGGAGGCAGTTCAAGTAACTTGCTGTAGCGCAGAAGAGGGATCCCGTCAATAAGTATAAGGTGCTCATAAAGATCCGGGAAGGGACTTTCGCCAAGGACCACCAGGGAAAAATCATCACCTTTCTTTCTTACCATTATCTCCGGGACTACTTCAAAGATCAGCTCCCTCATATCGGGGAGTTTGATATAGTCATCTATAAATACCCGCCTGTCGCCCTCCCCGTAGAACATAATGGTATCTGCAGGTATCTGCCCCTTAGTAAGGAGAGAATTATTAAGAGAGGTGTCGCGACTTATATATTCAAGCCTTAGGTCCCTGACCAGCTTGCTGACATAAACCATCTCTTCTCCTGTGAGATAAATACTGGCAGGTGGCAGGGAAGAAATGCGTGGATCAAAATCAGGATCGACAGTAAGCTCCATATCCTCCGCCTGGCTCCTGGCAAGAGACAGCAGCAGGTTTTCCTGTCCTTCCAGTCCTTCAAGGGAAAAATGAAAATTACCCCCGGGGAAAGTTCTTGTGGTCTTAAAAAAATTATTATCCAGTTGGCTGAGCGACAGTTGAATGGAGCCGACACCAACGCCATCAGCGTTTCTTACTTTCCCGCTGATGGCATATGCCCTCGTTTCCGGCAGGTACCGGACAAGTGCTTCCCTTGTTTCACGTATGTCACGATAGTTAATGCCTGCTACTGAAGGCTTATTGTCTCCGGCTGTAAAAAAAGATTCCGCCACATTTTTTTCATAAGCATTGGCGATCATCCATCCTTCCCTTTCGGCATCTTCCAGGGGAATATCCCAGGTGGTTCTCCAGCCGGGTATAGCTCCCAGGTAATATTCACCGGTCTCAGACGGTTCTCTTCTCCTTGTTGTTATTGTATAATACCCATTGCCGGGACCTGTATAGTATTCTGTATTAATCCCGGTGCCGTTTGCCCCGGGGACAGGGGTGCTTGTGACCGATCCGCTTCCGTAAAGGGGATCTCCCTTTATCCATAATGCTGTGGCCAGTGTGCTGTTGTTCCTGTCCAGGAAGGAGAAGGCAACAATGCCGTCGGGCAGACTGCGGGCAGGTATACTGACACTTACTGAGCCCTCCTGTGGCACCGCCTCACTGTGAAAATACCACTCAGCAGTCCTGTGGGCAAGGAAGCTGACACCATCTTCAGGGATATCACCTTTGAGGGTGACTGTAATATCCTGATTTCCCGGGTTATTACCCGACGGGTTCGATCTATCCGGCACACTTAGCATCAGTGCATCGGGTGAATGTGCTGGCAGGGAGCTTATATGTGGTATTCCCGGATCAGATGCCGTTATGATATTATAGTCTGTACCAGGCAAAGGCAGCCATTCCACTGTAGCCCATCCCGTGCTGCCTGTTGAGAAAGAGGTAAGGGTATCACCGGCTGTGGAAACAATGTACCCGTCGAGGGATACAGGTCTTCCTCTCTTTGTGACACTTCTTACCGCACAGCGGTTTGACTCACCGGTAAGAGCAGTGCCATTCCCGGCTATAACTGTAATGCTGAGGGTGTCACCGGACTCATATTCCTTAAGTTTAGCGGCATCGTCCGGGTTAATGATCCTGATGTCCCTGTATGAGAATAGCGATGGCCCCTGGTTTCTCATCCAGGATGTATAGGCTCTCAAACGGTACCACCCGGTAGGCAGGTTCCCGGGTATTTTAATGGTGCCGGCAGCCCTGCCGTCATCTGTATACAATACATTGCGGATACCAGTTTTACCATCACGGCCAATCAGTTCAAGACGTACTATCCTGCTCAGCCCGGACAGGCTGTAATTATCAAATTCCAGGATAGCGGATGAGACATATATCATTTCTCCTGACAGGTAGATTGAACGGTCTGTTGTCAGGAGGACTGTTTCTGCCGGGAAGGGTCCTTTTGTACCATTATCCTGTGCTGCAGCCGGGCCTGCTGCCAGCAGGCAGAGGAACATAAGGAGGATTGTATTTTTTATTTCAGACCTGTACATCATTAATTATTGTATTTTTATTCCCAGAAAGAAGGCGTTCCCGTGTATCCGCCCCTTGCCGTGCAATCAAAGCATGTCAGTGGCCCGGTGAAAAATACACCTGGATCACCTTCCATAATCCATGACCCTGCCGGCAGGTTATTCCACCTCATACTGGGAGTACCTACGGTATCAAGTATACAACGCTGTGTTGTAATAGTGAATTCTGTTGGCCGGTCTACAAAAACACGTGCCTCAGACACACCTGCCAGTTCGAAGATACCTGCAACGCTGATATTGTCATGTGACACACAGCTAATATTACCTGTCATCCTGAAAGGGATTGTTTCATAAAGGCCACCGGATTCATAAAGCAGGGCATTGAGGTCTTTCCAGAAGCGGTAAGCCGACTGGGATATGCGCATCTGCCTGACATGCAGGCTGTACTTTGTCTGGAGGCGGTAACCATAGCTTGAAACACCGTGTAAGGGTATCTCTGACACCCTGTTAACTTCAAGCCCCTCCGATGTTCCAGTGAAGATACCCTCAATATTTTCGGAATCA
>JAZBOI010000005.1:0-14019 GCA_036351095.1 Bacteroidales bacterium
GATACCTGAAGGAATGGTGTGGAGGATATATTTCTCATTCTCAAATTCAAGTGTATGGCCTGCATTCGGGCCTCCCTGGAACCTCACGATTATATCATATTCCGGAGTGAGGGCATCTACTATTTTCCCTTTTCCCTCATCACCCCATTGCAATCCCAGTAAAATATCAATTTCTCCCATACGGATCGTAATTAATCAAAAAACACCGAAAATTACTAATTATTTTTCTTAAAGCCGACAAGTATGGTATCTTGTTAATAAATCTGTCCCTTCTGGGGTTTAAGCAGGTGAAAGCCATTTTCATGGCAGTACTCAATTGCCTGGTGCATAAATGCCTGCAGGTGTGTTTCTATGCCGGCATCCTGCTGTCCGTCATAAGCAAAATTAAGCCATGGAATATTATTATGGTCTTTCCTGAAGTCACCTGACACCGAAGCGACAATTGTTCCTGGCATGCAGGTAAAAGGAAGTATGTATACTACTCCTGAAATATTATGTTTTGTCAATGAAGATGCTGAACCCAGCGCAACAACAGGTTCCCCGTCGTAATCCCGGTGTATATAAGGTGCCGAGCCTTTAATAAGATCATTTACGCTGAAATAGTCCCGGAGTTTTACATAATTATGGGCAGCTTTTTTCATTTTGTTACCGGTATAATGCTGATAAACTTCCTGTATCCTTGATTTAACCAGGCCTTTGTAATCACCCTTCCATTTACTATCTCTTGTATACCTGTATGTTGAATAATGCAGCCATTCGCAGAATCGCGGTACCATTGTTTCTGCCCCCAGTGCTTCCAGCCTGTTAACCAGGAAAGCACTGCAATATGGATTATCTCTCATAAATATCTCACCTACAATGGCAATTATCGGTTTACGTTCACTGTTATGCACAGGTATTTTGCCAAAAGCTTTTCCTGCCTCTTCAAGCAGGCGTGGTATGCCACGAGCACCTTTTTCAACAATATCAACAAGCCTGTCAAGATATTCATTGTAATGATTGTCTGTATCTCCTTCATTTTTCTCATAAGGTCTGGTTTCCTGCTTGTATTTCCTGAGCACATCAAAACCATTTGATCCCAGCCATGCATTTATCCTGAACTTCTGTGCGTGCTCCTCTGTAAGTTCTGCATAAGCATTATCATTGCTCGGGGTAACAAGAGAAGCATCATAGAAGCCGAGCTTATCAAAGATCTGCCTTTGAAGTTTATTATAATCGCCAAATCGGCAGGGTCCATTATGATCGGGCATGAAGAAGGCAGCTTTTGATGGATCGCAACCCGGCTCCATCAGTTTTTTAAGGAAGCTTCCGGTAGTGCATATCATCGGAAAACATTCCTGCCCCGTGGTATACTTTCTTGCTATCTCCAGGTCTTTTTCATCCTGCAGGGGCAATACTTCAGACTTAATTCCGCAGCTTCTTGTTGCTGCGGAGAGTATATGTACTGCATCATTGGCATAAGGATAGTATAAAGTCCTGCCCTCCAGCTGGTTATTTGGCGCCGATTTTTTTAAAACAGGACTGAGGGTATTCCCCTTATTACTGTCGTACCCCCTGAGGCTATCAAGGAAAGCCTCACATCTTGTGATCATTCCGGCATCAGCACTGTGCTCATCAACCTCGAGATGAAGGTATGGTTTGCCTTTCATCTCATGCCTTACATAATGGCTTATAAATGAATCGGGTCCACACCTGAAATTTCCTATATATGCTGCATAAAGATCATCAGATTTTCTTACCAGCCGCGATGCAGCGATTATTTTCTGGCCGTTGGGCCAGTACATCATTGGATAATCATCAAAAACATTCTCCAGTTCAAGGGGAAGATAATCAACCGGTACAGGCAGGGTGTTGAGATTGATAAGTTTTTCAATAAGGCTCAGGTTAAGGTAGGGATCTCCGCTATTGTAGGGGCGTCCAAGTATCACTACTTTTTTTATTCCTTCTCCAAAGTTGCTTTCCAATATCTCTTTTCCACGCAGTTTTAATGATTCTTCAAAATTCTCCTGCGCTTTATCAGCATTAAGTATGGCTTTCCAGGTATGAGAGGGCCTTATGCCAAATGAATCTTTCATAAATTTGCCCAGCTCATTCTTAAGGGCAGTCCTGAAGTACCTGAAATGCAGGGCTGGCATCAGTAATTTTTCCCGGACCGCTTTATCCTTGAAAGCACTCTTTATCATGAAGGGAGCAGCCTGAACCCAGGGGCAGTTACAATTATTTGTGGGATTGTTAGGACTGGCCTTTGCATTTACCACGAAGGGAATGAAGACATAGTCCACACCTTTGTCGAGAAGATTCTTTACATGACCGTGCACCAGTTCCATGGGAAGGCATGTTTCAGAAACCATCAGTTCAATTGATTCTTTTACAAGGGTGCTATCTGATGGATCTGAAAGGACAACATTAAATCCCAGCTCTTCAAAGAAGCTTCTCCAGAAGGGAAATTGCTGGTAAAATATCATAAGCGCGCGCGGGATGCCTATACTCTTTTTATTGTCGTCAGGATTCATCCTGTAGTCACCAATTAATCTCTCTGTTCTTTCTCTGAAAAGGTCGGGAATATTATTTTCCTTCTTTTTTCTTTCCTCTTTTTCATATTTCTCACATCGTCCGCCGTAAAAGAGGGCTTTCTTTTCACCTTCAATTTTTATTGACTGGATCTCGCAATTATTTGAACACCCCTTGCAGGTAAAACGCTTTACGCTGTATGTTTTATTACTTATATCAAAACCCTTGAAACGGGTATCAATACCTTTCTTTAACTGTTCTCTTGCGAGGATAGCTGCACCTATAGCACCGGTAACGTCGAAATGCGGTGGTATGCTTATTTTTTTACCTGTAACTTTTTCAAAGGCGGCCACAACTGACTTGTTGTTTGTCACCCCGCCCTGAAAGAAAATATTATCGCCTATAAGTTTTTCCCCTACAACTTTCTGAAGGTAATTTTGTACTATTGAGTAAGCAAGTCCACCAAGCAGATCATCAAGGTGTGCACCTTTCTGCTGGTAAGAGTTAAGGTCAGATTCCATAAATACTGTACAACGGTCGCCCAGTTTAACAGGTTTTCTTGAATCAAGGGCAAGCCTGCCAAATTCTTCCCTTATTTTTATTCCAAGCTTTTCGGCCTGTTCTTCAAGGAAAGATCCGGTGCCTGCAGCACATACCTTGTTCATCTCAAAGTCAACTACGACGCCGTTTTTTATGCTAATATACTTTGAGTCCTGCCCGCCGATTTCGAATATTGTATCCACCTTTTTGTCATATGCTATAGCAGCCCTGGCCTGTGCTGTTATTTCATTTTGTATAGTATCTGCCCCAATAAAATCACCGGTCAGGTAGCGTCCTGATCCTGTTGTCCCGGCTGCTCTGACCCTGACACGTGTCCCCACTTCCTTATTGATTTCACTGAGCCCTCTTCTTATAGCTTCCAGAGGCTTGCTTGCGGTTGGCAGGTATCTTCTTGCTATTACATTATTATCACTGTCAATGAGCACAACATTGGTGCTCAGGGATCCGACATCCAGCCCCAGGTATACGTCAAGGCGGTCCTTTCCCGGTGGTATAGCCTTAACATCTTTATTATACTCCGCTTCAGATAAGGTCAGGGGCTTGAGATGGTATGTTTTTCCGCTGCCTGATATGAGATACTGTTCCAGGATTGCTGTGCCCTTATACTTATCACCATGCTGTTTCTGTTTCAGATTATTTAATACAGCACCAATCGCACCCATTGAGGCATAATGTTCGGGGATTATCAATTCACCCTGCTCAAGTCCAAAAACTTCTCTTATTGCTCTTCTCATGCCGGTATTTGCAGCAACACCTCCCTGGAAAATAAATGGTTTTTCCAGCTTTTTCCCCCTGCCAAGGGTGGACTTATAATTACGGGCAACTGCAAAACATAAGCCTGCAACAATATCATGAATTGGTGTTGCAACCTGCTGAAGGTGTATCATATCACTCTTTGCAAACACGCTGCACCTTCCAGCTATCCGTGGTGGGTTCTTGGATTTTTCAGCAAGTTCACCAAATTCGTTTTCAATTTTTACTCCTATTCTTTTTGCCTGCTGGTCAAGAAACGAACCTGTACCTGCTGCACAAAGGCTATTAAGCGAAAAATCAGATAAACGAGATGTTTCAGGGCCACCGTCAGGCTCAAACTGTATTAGTTTCGAATCTTCTCCTCCTATCTCAATAACGGTTCGAACATGACTGTAAAATTTCGATACTGCTACAGATTGTGCAATTAGTTCATTTACAAATAAACCCCCGAGCAGTTCCGTTGCTTGTTTTCCTCCGCTGCCGGTAAAAGAGACTGTTGAGAACTCTGTCAGTCCAAATTTATTATCCAGGATTTTTAGTATTTTAAGGACTGCATTATAAGGCTGGCCATGACAATATGAATAATCTTCAAATATTACCTTTCCGGCATTGTCCAAAAGAACCGTATTCACCGATATAGATCCTATATCAATTCCAAGGTTGAGAATACCGTAGGATAATTTATTCATTTATATATGATTTTTATGTGATGCTTAATCAGTAAACCATCTTAAGGTGGCGATGCCCCAGGGTATAATTGCTTCATTATGAAGCAGTCCGTCAAGTTCGAGAAAGTCAAGGATACTTTCTTCTGTGCCAGCATCAAGCATATCATTATACATGTTCACTGACTGTACGAATGGAACGCTCTCATCAGCATTGCTATGTGTGAAAAGAACAGGAGTATTTACCTTCCATGGACTTACAACGCTGGCAGCAAGTTCACTCCTTAAAAGGATGAAATCATCATTGCTGTCAAAGCCTGTCAGAAGATTTTCGGTGAGAAGGTCAGGGATGCTGGTAGTGAGGCGGTCGTTAAGTTCACTGTTGCATAGAGATCCATCGAAGAGACCCGGGATAAGACTGGCATAGGGCTCCCTGAAAAAGAGGCTGAGGGGTTGATCGATAATGTCATTTTGTCGTCTTGATTCGATAAAATAGGGGAAATAGAAAGGAGTCGGATAATCCTGCAGTGAGAGGACATAATGGGTGAAGTCGACCAGGTCATAAGCTCCTGCTCCACATGATGCTGCCATCAGGGTATAGCCTTCGGGCAAATTGTTTTCCATGTCCTTCAGCGCCGCAAGGGTGGCCCATCCGCCCTGCGAATACCCCATCAGGTACAATTCCATATTCAGGTCCACTCCTTCAACATAATCGCTTAGTTCTTCAACGGCAAGGATCATATCCCGGATAACCTGGTTGCTTGATTCAGTGTGATGATATGGGTGGAGAATCTCTTCTGATTCACCAAAGCCCAGGTAGTCAGGTATTGCAATGATAAATCCCAGGCCCGAGTTCATATTCAACAGGGAATATAGCAGGTTATTCGGATCTATTGTCGGTGCATTGGAATGACAGGTGTTTGTTCCGTTCTGAAAACTAATCAGCGGATATGAACCACCGTCATCAGGTATACTTACCAGTCCTGAGGCTATTACCTCCCTCCCCTGGAAAAAAGTCCTGTAGCTTATTGAATAAATTTTTACACCTTTCTCTATCCTGTCAGTAAGGGTGGCTATCTCAGGGTAGAGGTTTTCTATCACTGACAGGCTGTTAATGATATTAGAAGCTGTGTATGATCGCAGTAAGCTGTGATCTTCGAGATATACATGGTTAAATTCCCTGTCTCTTTCACAGGCATAAATGAGGGTTAACAAGCATACTATTATGATTTGAACCCGCCTGTTTCTCATAGTATCTAAATATTAGCCCGGATATTAAGCGTCATCTTTATTCTTACTCTTGCCGTAGATATAAAGAGAGTGATAAAATGGACTGAAGTCATTCAGTTCACATGCTGTTCTGATAATTTCATGTATTCTTGGGTCACAGAACTCGATAACCTTGCCTGTTTCAGTATCAATCAGATGATCATGCTGGCGACAATTATGTGCTTTTTCAAATTGTGCGATGTTCTTTCCGAACTGATGCTTTACCACCAGGTTGCAGTCGAGCAGAAGTTCAATGGTATTATATAATGTGGCCCTGCTGACCCTGTAATTCTTATTTTTCATAAAAATATACAGCGATTCAATATCAAAATGCCCCGATCTGGAATATATCTCATCCAGGATGGCAAAGCGCTCAGGCGTTTTACGGTGCCCCTTTTTTTCCAGATATGTTGTAAATATCTGTTTTACGGTTTTTTTGGTTTCTTCGTTAACCATATTTAAACCAGATTAATATAACGAAATTAAATTATTTTTCTCCAATATAAAAACTATTCTCCCGTGATCCTGAATTTCTTCTCCCGTGATTCTGAATTTCTTCTCCCGGTATCCTGTTTTTATCCTTTAATTAAAAGTTTCAACCCTTTTTACCCTGTCCACTCCTTCTATGTTTACCAGCTTCATTATAAGGTTATTGAGGTCTTTAGTATGATGTACATATACATCAATGGTTCCTTCAAATATCCCGTCATTAACGGTAATTGTAATATTTCTCATATTTACACTGAGTTCACGTGATATAATATTAGTTATATCACTCACCACACCTATCCTGTCTATACCTTCAAGGTGAATCTGCGCAAGGAATGAGACCATTTTATGGATGGTCCATTTTACTTCGATCAGCCTGTTCCCCTCACTTGACATCAGTCGCACCGCCACCGGGCATTTGGGTTTGTGGATGATAATTTTATCATCGGATGCAATATAGCCAACTACTTCATCTCCCGGAATTGGTTTACAACATTTTGCAATTTCATAATCTGGCTTCAGTTCATCCACACTTTCCCTGATTAGGTAGGGCACCTTTGTATCTATTTTACTTTGCTCCGGTTCAGTACTTTCCTTTGCCTCCTTCTGTGATCCCGACATCCGGAGTTCCCAGTATTTAATGATCCTGCTGCTGGGATTCTTCTTCAATATTTTTTTGATATTGTCGAGACTGATGGTACCGTTTCCAATTTTTGAATAAAGCTCATCCCTGCTGATGCAGTCGTATCCTGGCAGCAGTTTGTTATATACTTCGGAATTATGTGTAACCTTGAGTTCTCTCAGCCTCTCTTCAAGTATTTCTTTACCCTTTTCCTTCAGTTCTCTTATCTCCGATCTCAAAGAATGTTTGATGGCCGATTTTGCTTTTGCCACAGTGACATAATCGAGCCATTCCTTGACAGGTTTGGCTTTATCGCTGGTAATAATTTCAACCTGGTCGCCGCTCTGAAGTGTGGTGTTTAGTGTCTGCAGTTTATAATTTATTTTTGCACCTATTGCGCTGTTTCCTATCTCAGTATGTATCTCGTAGGCAAAATCAAGAGCTGTTGCTCCTTTTGGCAGTGTTATAATATTTCCCTTGGGCGTAAACACCATTATTTCTGAGGAGAAAAGGTTCATCTTAAATTCATCCAGGAACTCAATAGGGTCACTATTAGGGCTTTCGAGCATTTCACGGATCTTCTTTATCCATTTATCCAGTTCGCTTTCCTGTGTATTATCTCCCTTGTATTTCCAGTGAGCAGCATAGCCCCTCTCTGCAAATTCGTCCATTCGTTTACTCCTGATCTGAACTTCCACCCATCTTCCATGGGGGCCCATAACGGTAAGGTGCAGTGCTTCATAGCCGTTTGCTTTTGGCCGGCTTACCCAGTCGCGCAGCCTGTCAGGCTTGGGCATGTATATGTCGGTTATTATCGAATAGATATTCCAGCATGTTGTTTTTTCGGATACTCCCTCAATAGGTTCAAAGATTATCCTGACAGCGAGTATGTCGTATATTTCCTCGAAAGGGACATTCTTTGTCTGCATTTTTTTCCATATTGAATATATGGACTTTGGCCTGCCGGTTATATCAAATTCCAGGTTTTCGGCCTCCAGGCGGGCAATTATTGGAAGGGAGAACCTGTTGATCATGGCCTGGTTCCTTTTCTCAGTATGCTTTAGTTTCCGGCTTATTTCATCGAATATCTTCGGGTGCCGGTATTTAAGGCTCAGGTCTTCCAGCTCGGTTTTGATGGCAAAAAGTCCCAGGCGGTGTGCCAGTGGAGCATAAAGATATATTGTTTCGCCCGCAACCTTCATTTTTTTCCTTTCAGGCAGTGAATCCAGGGTGCGCATATTGTGGAGCCGGTCAGCCGTCTTAATCAGAATGACCCTTATATCATCGGACAGGGTCAGGAGCATCTTCCTGAAATTCTCAGCCTGCTGTGAGGTATTCCTGTTATCATAATTGCCCGATATTTTTGTCAGGCCATCAATGATCGATGCAATCTTTTGCCCGAAGTGCTTTTCAATATCCTCCAGGGTAAAATCAGTATCTTCAACAACATCGTGAAGGAGGGCTGCGGCAATAGATTTTGCACCAAGGCCAAGCTCGGTGTTAACTATTTTTGCCACCTCTATCGGGTGTATAACGTAAGGCTCACCTGATCTTCTCCTCATATTCATATGGGCCTTGTTCGCAAGCTTAAATGCCCTGGTGACAAGCTCAACACATTCGGGTGTATTACACCTTACGAGATTGTCTTTTAATGCATTAAACTCTTTATTGATCAGTGCGAGATCTTCCTCTGTAAATATTTTCTTGTTCCCCATAATCTCTTAGCAAACGCCCGGATACAAATATAGCGAATATAAAGCTCATTATAAACCTATAAAGTGGCTTATTGGTTAAAAATTACTGTCACGGTGCCTGTTCTGCTAATTGTTTTTCCCTCAGGTGTTTCTGCTTCAATAAACCAGATATAAACATCTTCCGGCAGTTTCCTGCCGCCCGACATCCCGTTCCATCCCTCGAGGTGATCATTTGTGGTGAAAAGGGTGACCCCGGACCTGTTATTGATTATCATTCTGTATCTTACAGGACTAAAGGAAAGGACCGGTTTAAAGATATCATTTACAAGGTTATCGTCCGGTGTGAATGCATTCGGAACATAAATTTTCACAGGCTGTTCAATGCACTTTGTATCAGAGATGCTTGTGGCGTCATTGTAATATGGGTTGAAGGACTCTTCTGCAACAATCCTGTAGCATATATCTATGTTGCCTGTTTCATGCATGAATGTCCTCAGGTTATCTGTATACAGGGTATCAGTGCCGCCCAGCGATACTATCTCCTCAAAGAAACCGCTTTTATTCCTTAAAACCCTGTATGTAAACACACCTCCTCGCCAGCTGTAATAATTGTTCCAGTGAAGCTTCACCAGGTCACCCTCCAGTTCAAGGTCAAGCCTGATTGTGGATGCAATATTCGAATACACGATGGCTTCTCCGCAATTGTTCAGAGAAGCAAGCCTGTAGTACAGGATCCCTTCCGGCGGCGACCGGTCAGTGTACTCAATAAAACCGGAATTGTTTTGGATTTCCTGTATGTTTTCAAAGCCTGACAGGCTATCCATACCCCTCTCTATCCGGTAGGTGCTGTATTCATTTTCAGGATCAACGGTGAATGACAGCTGCACGGAACCGTCTTCGTTATAACTTGCGTAGTTTGCATTTATCCACCCGGGTGGGGCAGGTATATCAGTGTCTATGCAGAAGAGATTCGACAGTGAAGATGTTCCGTTTGAAAGGAGAGCTTCAACATAGAAGCAGTATTCTGAATATGATTCAAAGGACTCGATGCTGAAAACTGTATCGGCTGTTGTCCCTTCAGGCTGGTATGCAGAACCATCCCTGGAAAAGTAAACACGGTATTCATCCACTGCCGGAGAATCAGTAAGATAAGGATTCCATGAGAGCTCAATCCTGTGCATACAGCTATCTATTGATGCTTCCAGGTAAATTGTATTGAGTGGATTGGAAAAGGGGCTTGTATTGGGAGAAGAAGGATCTGAATAATATACTGAATCAAATGCATTGATAACATAATTTTCAGAGAAGAAGGCAGCATTTGAACCGGTGTTTATGTAGGAATTCACATAGGGAGAGAAGACAGTATCAATTGAATAGCCTTCATTATTGATGAAACGGTATATAATGTAGCCTGCAACATTCGGAGAAGAGCTGGGCGACCAGTACAGGGATGTATGACCGGTAAAAGGATCCACACTTACCAGGTCAAGAACAGGAGGCTCAGGTACTTCTGATTCCTGGGCAGCCATGTAAGCACTACTTGGTAAAATGAATAATAATAAAATAATGAAATTTCTCATTCCTCATCCTTAAATACAAACTTAATTAAAAAACAGGCATTTCAGGTTGTTATTGTTTTTATATTTGCATTTATGGTAAAAAGAGGTGCGATAGACAAGTTCCTGATCTGGAGGAAAAGACATATTGGTGACAGGGCCTTTATGCTCATATTGAGCATTGTCATCGGAATTTCAGCCGGTCTTGGAGCAGTCATCATTAAAAGCCTGGTCCTCTACATCCAGAGACTCCTTACCCTGGGCTTTAACCTTGAGCATTACAATAGTTCTTTCCTTTATTTACCTATACTCGGAGTGCTGGCCACCGTAATATTCACACGCTATATTTTGAGACAGGAAGTGGGTCACGGCATACCCGGGGTGCTTTTTGCCATCTCACGTACCAGCGGACGCATCAAGGGGCATAACATGTATTCATCCATTATCTCCAGTGCCCTCACGGTGGGTTTTGGGGGTTCAGTCGGACTGGAGGGTCCAACCGTGGCAACAGGAGCGGCCATTGGATCCAACCTGGGAATGAAACTGCGACTGAGCTACAAGCAGATAATGACCCTTCTGGGATGTGCTTCAGCAGCTGCCATGGCATCTATTTTCAAAGCCCCCGTTGCTGCCATAGCATTTGCCCTTGAAGTAATTATGCTTAACCTGTCAATGGCTTCAATGGTACCCCTGCTGATATCAAGTGTGTCGGCGGTACTGACTTCCTATGTATTCATGGGACAGAACTTCCTCTATGCCTTTACTTTAAAAGAAGGGTTCATGGTCGGACATGCACCTTATTATATACTCCTTGGTATTTTTACGGGACTTATATCAGTCTATTTCAACCGTATTTACGTTTTTGTGGCCAGGAAGTTCCGGAATATAAAAATATGGTGGCACAGGTTACTGTTTGGTGGTGTACTGCTGGGTGTTATTATCTTTATTCTACCGGCTCTTTTCGGGGAAGGTTATGAGGGAATAAACAGTGCACTTGCAGGCGAGTATGACTACCTCTTTACGGAGTCGCTTTACTATGACTATAAAGACAGCCTGCTGGTAATGTTGCTGGTCTTAACAATGATTATTGTATTAAAGGTTATTGCCACTTCTGTAACCTTCGGAAGTGGAGGGGTGGGAGGTATTTTTGCTCCCTCTCTCTTCACGGGTGCGCATGCAGGCCTGCTCTTTGGACTTGTTCTGAATTATCTGGGTTTCGAGGTTGAGATTAGCAATTACGTTCTTGTAGCCATGGCCGGGATGATTGCCGGTGTAATACACGCTCCTTTTACATCAATTTTCCTTATAGCTGAAATAACAGGGGGCTACGAATTGTTTATCCCCCTTATGATAACTTCCACCATTTCATATGCAACGGTGAAGATTTTTGTCAGGAATTCAGTATATACCTACCAGCTGGCACAGAGGGGGGAACTCATTACCCATGACAAGGATAAGGCAGCTCTTTCATTGATGGATGTCTCCAGTCTTATAGAAACCAATTTCAGCACCATTTCTCCGGGCGCATCACTGGGCGAACTGGTAAATGTAATTTCCCGGTCGTCCAGAAACGTATTCCCGGTGGTTGATAAGGATAACAAATTCCTGGGTGTGGTCTGGGAGAACGATATCCGTCACCTTGTTTTCAAACCGGAACTATATGATAATATTTACGTTAGTGAATTGATGTTTATGCCTGAGCCAACGGTCTCACTTTATGAATCAATGGAAGATGTGGCATACAAGTTCCAGACCTCATCACACTATAATCTCCCTGTGCTAGATGAGGGCAGGTATGTAGGTTTTGTGTCCAGGGCCAACGTGTTTTCAAGATACAGGTCAATGATACGCAACTTTATGGAGGAATAGATAAATTATATAATGCATGCAGGGCTTTTCAGTGCTAATAAGGAAATTTTTAAAGTGGCGTGCCAGGAATATTGACCAGCGGCGCTTTCTTTATATTCTCAGTTTTGTTACGGGAATGCTCAGTGCCCTGGCAGCAGTATTACTGAAGAATGCAATACATTACACAGAGCAATTACTGACCCTGTGGTTCAGGAATGACAGTGCCGGTTATCTTTACCTCGCATACCCCCTGGCAGGGATGTTCCTGGCAGTGATCTTTGTACGTTATATAGTGCGTGATGATATAAATCACGGGGTAAGCAAGATATTGTATTCGATATCGAAAAATAACAGCCGGATCAGGCCCCACAATAACTGGTCGTCCATGGTAGCCAGTACATTTACAATAGGTTTCGGGGGCTCGGTAGGAGCGGAGGCTCCGGTGGTGCTCACAGGAGCCTCCATTGGTTCCAGTATAGGTCGTCTGATGAAGATGAACTACAGGAATATCACACTCCTTGTAGCCTGCGGAGCCGCAGGGGCCGTGGCAGGAATATTCAAGGCACCCATAGCAGGGATAGTTTTCACCCTGGAGATTCTCATGCTTGACCTTACAATCTCATCGATTGTTCCCCTGCTGATATCATCTGTAACGGCAGCCACCGTAGCATATTTCCTTATGGGAAAAGATGTACTCTTCACCTTTGCACTGAATGAATCATTTTCCCTGGGAAATATTCCATGGTACATCCTCCTGGGTATTGGTACAGCCCTGTTGTCAGTCTATTTCACCAGGGCAACAATGTACATCGAAAGCCGGTATGAAAAAGTAAAAAACAAATATATCAGGCTGTTAAGCGGTGGCATGGTGTTGGGTATACTGATTCTGCTGCTGCCTCCGCTCTACGGTGAAGGATATAATACTATCAGTCATCTGATCAACGGAGATATTTCATCACTGTTTGAAAACAGCTTTTTTGGCGGAATGAGTAACAGGGCCTGGGTTCTGCTTGTTTTCCTCCTGGCACTGGTTCTTTTCAAGGTAGTAGCCAGCAGTTCCACCAACGGGGCCGGCGGTGTGGGTGGTATTTTTGCCCCTTCACTGTTCATTGGAGGGGTAAGTGGTTTCTTTATGTCAAGGCTGCTGAATACAGTGGGAGATTATTCCCTCCCTGAGAGCAGCTTTACACTTGCGGGTATGGCAGGGGCAATGGCAGGCATAATGCATGCCCCATTGACGGCAATATTCCTCATTGCAGAGATAACAGGAGGTTATGGCCTTCTTGTACCGCTTATAATTACTTCCACAATTTCCTATATAAGCGTGATGCGATTTGAAAAACACTCACTCTATCACAAACGGCTGGCACGAAGGGGCGAACTGATCACACATCACAAGGACAGGGCCGTACTGACGCGAATGGACTGGACAAAAGAGATAGAAACAGACCTTATTACAGTGGGATCGGGGGATACCCTTGGAGACCTGGTTAAAGCAATATCCGCATCCAAAAGGAATATATTTCCCGTAGTGGATGAGACAGGCGTGCTTGAAGGAGTGGTTTTGCTCGATGATGTACGGGATATAATGTTTGATACCGGTATTTACGATGATACCCTGGTGAGTGACCTGATGGTTATGCCCCCCTCATATATAGATAAAAGTGAAAAGGTGGACAGCGTAATGGAAACCTTTAATAAGACAGGGGCATGGAACCTGCCCGTGCTCGACGGTGGCAGGTACGTTGGCTTTCTTTCCAAATCGAGAATCTTCTCAACTTACAGGGATCTTCTTATGGAAGTCTCCGAGGATTAAAATAATGCGGGCGGGACCCAAAAAAAGACCCGCTTGTGAAGGTGGCGGGGAGAGACCCTAATAAAAGTGGCGGGGAGCTTTAATACAAAAAAAGACCCGCTTGTGCAGCGGGCCTTCGGGGTGATTCAGCTGGGTCTCGAACCCAGGACCCCATCCTTAAAAGGGATGTGCTCTACCAACTGAGCTACTGAATCTCCGTGTCCTTTTTTAAAAGGCGTTGCAAAAGTACTAAGTA
>JAZBOI010000006.1:0-13574 GCA_036351095.1 Bacteroidales bacterium
CTTCCAGGAGCAGTACTTCAGGTATTTCGGCTATTCTTACCTGAACAGGCCCTACGATATTTTGCCCAATGTGCCACTGATATTTTACAGTTTCCATATAATGGTAGGACTGGGATTTTTCTTTATCCTGGTGCAGGTTCTTGCCTGGCTTTTTACAGTTAGGGGAACAATGGGAAAAAGAAGGCTCTTTCAATGGGTACTTCTGCTAAGCATCCCCCTGCCGTACCTGGCATCAGTGCTTGGGTGGCTGGTTACGGAGATGGGAAGGCAACCATGGATAATACAGGATCTTATGCCTGTTGGCATTGCAGTTTCAAACCTTAGCACTTCAACCGTCCAGACAACATTCTGGTTATTTGCCGCACTTTTTACGGCACTGGCGATAGCGGAGGTTTCAATAATGACCAGGCAAATAAAAATAGGACCTAAAATAGAGGAGGAATAATCATGTTACTAGCGATATCACATACATTTCTCCAGGAGTACTGGTGGTTGCTCGTTTCACTGCTCGCCAGCCTGCTGGTCTTTCTTATGTTCGTCCAGGGCGGACAGTCATTTATCTTCACCCTTGCTTCGGATGAAGGACAGAAAACAATGATAGTAAATGCAATGGGGAGGAAATGGGAGTTTACTTTCACCACACTTGTAACCTTCGGCGGAGCATTTTTTGCTTCCTTCCCTCTTTTCTATGCAACAAGCTTCGGTGGAGCCTACTGGGTATGGATGGCTATTCTCTTCAGCTTTGTGATACAGGCCATAGCCTATGAATACCGGTCCAAGCCTTCCAATGTGCTGGGCAAGAAAACATTTGATGTCTTCCTTTTTATTAACGGAGCTCTCGGACCCCTGCTTATAGGCATTGCCGTGGCCACCTTCTTTACCGGGGCCAATTACTCGCTCAACGAGATGAACAATGTGAAATGGGCTACCCCCTGGCATGGACTGGAAGCAGTACTTAGCCTGAGGAATTTATCCCTTGGTATAGCAGTCCTGTTCCTGGCCCGCCTGCTGGGACTGATGTATATCATCAACAGCATAGACGATAGTGAACTGATAGCAAAAGCAAGGAAGAAGGCCGTGATTAACCTGCTTCCTTTCCTTGCCGGCTTCCTTTATTTTGTCATAAGCCTCTTTGTATCAGAAGGATTTGCAGTGGATCCGGCCAGTGGAGAAATTTTCATGGAGAAAGGAAAATACTTTCACAACCTGCTCCAGATGCCACTGGTAATGATTGCTTTCCTTGCAGGTACACTGCTGGTGCTTTTTGGCCTCTACCGGACTGTGCTCAGCGATAAGACAGACCCGGTATGGTTTGGAGGCCCCGGCACGATACTGGTAGTATTGTCCCTCTTTTTGCTGGCCGGCTATAATAATACAGCCTTCTATCCTTCACTGACCGACCTGCAAAGCTCGCTTACCATAAGGAATGCATCATCAAGCCATTTCACGCTGAAAACAATGTTTTATATCTCATTTATTATTCCTGTGGTATTTGCATATATCTGGTATGCATGGAGTGCTATAAACAGGAAAAAGATCGATAAGGAAGAGATGAGTGGTGACGGACACATGTACTAGTTAGTTTAAGCATATGAGCATTCTCCCGGTACAGCAATGGTTTAATGATATTGGTCACAGACCCCTTATGATCGCAGGGCCCTGCAGTGCTGAATCGGAGGAACAGATAATGAAAACAGCCCTTGCTTTGGCAGGGCCCTGTAAACCTTCATTTTTCCGGGCAGGGATATGGAAACCCCGTACGCGCCCCGGCACTTTCAGCGGTGTAGGATCAAAAGGCCTTCACTGGATGCTGAAGGCAAGGGAAGCCACAGGTATGAGGGTAATGGTTGAAGCAGCCAGCCCGCGACACATGGAAGCATGCCTGAAAGCCGGAATTGATGTGGTATGGCTTGGTGCGCGTACTGTTTCAAACCCTTTCTCTGTTCAGGAAATTGCCGAATCACTAAGGGGTGTTGATATACCTGTCATGGTAAAAAATCCTCTTAATCCCGATATCGACCTGTGGCTGGGAGCTATAGAGAGAGTAGGCAGTGCGGGTATAAATAAGCTGGCTGCCGTTCACCGGGGCTTTTCCCCCTTTGAAAGAACGAGGTACAGGAATATGCCCAAATGGGAGATTGCGATAGAACTCAGAAGAAGGATAAAAGATATTCCTGTAATTTGTGACCCGAGCCATATAGCGGGAGATTCGCTGCTGGTGCCCGGACTGGCCCAGAAAGCAATGGACCTTAATATGGACGGACTGATGGTAGAGGTACACCATGACCCTTCCGCTGCCCTGAGCGATAGCAAACAACAACTGCTGCCCGAAGACTATTGCAGGCTCGTAAAGGAACTTGTTATAAGGAAAGCCAGGCCTGAAGACAGCGGCTTCCTGGACCAGCTGGAGGAATTGAGGAACCAGGTTGATTCGGTTGATCACCAGTTGATTGAACTGCTTTCAAGACGCCTGGAGATAATTGATCTGATCGGAGATTACAAGTATCGCAATAATGTTGCTATATTGCAGATGGACAGGTGGCTGGAGATATTGAATACAAGACTGAAACAGGCTGATTCCCTGGGCCTCGACCATAATTTCACCGAAAAATATCTTAAACTCCTGCACCAGGAATCGATACGCCTGCAGACGGAGATAATGGAAAGGATGAAAAATAATGGTGCTGATTCAGCTGATGATGGCCCAGATGACTGACACTATTATGTAAAGAATAATGATCAGGGGCAGTGAAGCCATGCCCGCTCCTGCTATCAGCAGGGCTGAAGAGCCCAGAAAGACTATCCTCAACTCATTGCCTTTGAACCTGAGATGCCTGAATTTAAATGAAAACATTGGAATACCGGTGATCATCAGGGATGAGAACACTACAGTCAGGACACACAATACAATCCTTGAACTGATAAGTCCCTCAATCAGCTGGCTTGTCCCGTATTCACTTGCAAAAACAAGGGAAATAATAAAAAAAGCATTACCCGGTGTTGGCAAACCCCTGAAATGATCACCCCCTGATTTGTCAATATTGAACCTTGCCAGCCTGATACCTGAGAACAAGGGGATTAATACAGGCAGGTATTTTATATAAGACTCAATGGAAGCAAGTCCTTCAGCCGATAGGATAAGGCTGTACATCAACAGTCCGGGAGCTACGCCGAAACTGACCATGTCGGCCAGGCTGTCAAGCTGGACGCCTAATTCGGAGTAGGCCTTGAGCAGGCGGGCAGCAAGACCATCACCAAAATCAAAAAGCAGGGATGCCGCTATTAACCATACCGCAAGCCTCAGGTTCCCGTTCATTATCATTATGATGGCAATAAAACCCGATACCAGGTTGAGCAGGGTCAGGAAGTTTGGTATATGTTTTTTCATTTAAGGAGGCAATCCCTTATTTTACGTAAAATAATATAAATTTTAGCAATATTCCCAATTTGTATATTTTTACATGAATTTAATATTGTATGGAACATTTGCATAATACTAAAATAGCGGTTGATTTTGATGGAACCATAGTGGAGCATGAGTATCCTGGCATAGGAAAAGATAAACTCTTTGCTTTTGAAACCATGCGCGAGCTCCAGAAACATGGTGCACTACTTATCTTATGGACTTTCAGGGCAGGAAAGGAACTGGATGAGGCAGTTGAATATTGCAGGAAGAAAGGGATTGAGTTTTATGCGGTAAATAAAAATTATCCTGAGGAAAAATTTGATGACAGTATCAGCCGTAAAATCAATGCCGACGTTTATATTGATGATAAGAATATTGGGGGCTTCCCCGGCTGGAGCTCCATCTGGCAGCAATTAAGCCTGTATGACGAAATGGAGAAGGAAGCCCTCAGAAAGCTTAAACGAAAGAAATCATTCTTTAAAAGACTGTTTGGCAGGAAGAAGGATGAAGGAACGGGCGGGAGTTGATGGCTTTGATATAGTTGAAATAATTTATAATGTTTTTTGTTACTGTGTTATGAGACATATATACCTGGTATTTTCGGTATTGCTTACTCTTGCAGTTGCCTGCAACGGCTCTGTAAGGAAAACGGGTAATAAGGGGAATGACGAAAAGGAACGGAGCGAAGCCCCGGCACCAAGGCTGGTGGATATTGAAGAGCCGGCCGACAGGGCCAGGTACAGCTCAGGTGATATTATTAATCTGAGATTGAGCCTGCAGGGCAATGCCAGCCCCGATTCGGTCAGGATTTTTTTCGAAGGGACTTTAAAGCATACCCTTTACCGGGATGAGCTTGAATACGGGATTGAAACGGCATCAGCAAGGCTTGGTTTGATACCCCTTAAAATAATGGCCTATAAAGGGGAAGGCAGGCCACAGGTAATTACACGCTTTGTAACAATCATTTCAGATATACAACCTGATCTTTACACATACCGGGTTGTAAATACCTATCCTCATGATAAGCAGGCATATACCCAAGGTTTATTATACCATGAAGGATACTTTTTTGAAAGCACCGGGGGCGAAGGTAAATCAAGCCTGAGAAAAGTGGAAATTGAAACAGGAGAGGTGCTGAAGATGCACCGGCTTGAAAGTAAATTTTTTGGCGAAGGCCTGGTCGTTTTTGAGGGGCGGCTCTACCAGCTTACATGGAAAAACAATGTTGGTTTTGTATATGACATTGAAAGTTTTGAAGAGATAAAGAGGGTGCATTACACCACACAGGGCTGGGGACTGACAAGCAATGGTGAAGAGCTTATAATGAGTGATGGAACAAATAAATTATATTTCCTTGAACCCGAATATTTCACCGTCCAGTCATCGATAGAGGTATATGACAATCAGAACCATGTATGGCAGTTGAATGAACTGGAATATATCAACGGGGAGATATGGGCAAATATTTATACCACTGAACGTATTGCACGTATTGATCCGGGAACCGGGAAAGTGCTGGCTTATATTGATCTTTCAGGCATCCTGTCGCCTGAAGACGACCATCCCGAACTGGCAGAGATGAATGGCATAGCATGGGACGAAGATAATGAGCGCCTGTTCATAACGGGCAAAAACTGGCCCAGGCTTTTTGAGATCAAAACAGTCAGGCGCCGTTAAGTCCCGTGACAATATTTATTGATCTTGGCAATATATTAAATTCAATGGGTGAATGACCAAGCGATTCCCCGTCAGCCTCAACATGAATAAGCGGATCAGAGTCAATCTTTATCCTTGAGCCCGTATAACCTTCAACCTTTGGATGATCGAGGATGGTCCCGTTATAAAGCCTTTTGAGGCTGCGGATAATTTCACCCTTGCGCATCCTCTTTATCAGTGTAAGCTCAAACAGGCCGTCGTCGGCAATGGCCGTGGGTGTCTGCATCATCCCGCCTCCTGAATATTTACCTATCCCAAGACTGATGCTGAAAGTATCGTTCTGTATTTTTTTATCATCTATTTCAATACTTGTGCTCGTATGCCGGTACCAGAGAAGGCTTCTGAGCAGGGTCCAGAAATATAGCGCTTTACTGCTGCGGCCCTTTTCTTTCTGGCGGTTTGAACGCTTAACCACAAGGGCATCAAATCCCAGTCCCGCAATATTCACAAAATATCTTTCCCTGACATCCGTACCTGAATAAAATTTTATAACGCCGGTATCCTGGAGAAATGTATTCTCTTTCTTTATTACCCTTATAGCTGCTTCATAATCCACTGGTATGTTGAACATCTTTCCCCAGTCATTGCCCGTCCCTACAGTTATCATGCCGAGGGTTATTTCACTGGTGGGAACATCCTGCTGGCGGAAAACCCCGTTAACAACCTCGTTCATGGTTCCGTCTCCTCCAATAACAAGTATCTTCCTCATTCCTTTTTTTACGGCATCGCCGGCAAGCTCAATGGCATGATGCTTGGCCTCCGTAAAAATGTGACCGGAGTGAATCTTATAACGGCTTAACAGATCAGATATGATGTTCCAATCCTTCTTACCTCTCCTGTTACCTGCATTGGGATTAACAATTACATGCCAATCTCCATTATTCCCTTTGTTGCCCATAATAGTATAATTGGGATAGTGTAAAGATGCTAAAAAAATATATAATCGGAAATGTCAACCATTTTTGATCATGAAAACGTGTTAATAAAGTGTTGAAAACCGAAAATGAAATGTTTACAATTACATCGTTGATCAAGGATTTACGGGAGTCATAAGTATTATTTTTGAAGCTCGGGGAATATAGAGTAAAAACAAAACAAGAAAAATAGATGGCGAGGATTATTTCACTGGCAAACCAGAAAGGCGGAGTGGGCAAAACAACAACGGCGATAAATCTTGCTGCCAGCCTGGCAGCGCTTGACAGGAAAGTTCTGGTAGTAGATTTCGATCCTCAGGCAAATTCCACTTCAGGTTTTGGTATTGATAACCGTAAGCTTGAAACGACTATTTATGATTGCATAATCAATGGTGCTGATCCTGAAACTGCCATTGTAGCCACTGAGATTGATAACCTTGAACTGATTCCTTCCAACATAGACCTTGTGGGAGCTGAAATCGAAATGCTGAATACTGAGAAAAGGGAAAGTATCCTCAAGAATGTCCTGAAGAGCATACCCGGCAGGTATGATTATATTTTTGTGGATTGTTCACCTTCACTGGGACTCCTGACCGTTAATGCGCTTACGGCTTCCGATTCGGTCATTGTACCTGTTCAGTGTGAGTATTTTGCCCTTGAGGGACTGGGAAAATTGTTGAATACCATAAAAATAATACAGAAAAATCTTAACAGGGACCTTATTATTGAAGGTTTCCTCCTGACAATGTATGATTCCAGGCTGAGGCTCTCGAACCAGGTTGTTGAAGAGGTCAGGAAACATTTTCAGCAAATGGTTTTTGATACGATCATACAGCGTAACGTTAAACTGAGTGAAGCTCCCAGTTATGGACAGCCCGCAATATTATACGATGCTGAGTCGAGGGGAGCGGTTAATTATCTTAACCTTGCACAGGAATTGATTGACAAAGCGAAAAATGCACCGGAAAATGATATCGCTATCTAGCCGGTGACAGTAATATAAACAGTAATGGTAAAGAAACAGGCATTGGGAAGAGGACTTGGTGCATTGATCAACGATGCTGAAAGGGAAAAGCTGGAGGAGAAAGTTGAAGCTAACCTTGAGATCAACATAGATAATATTGAACTCAACCCTTTCCAGCCAAGGACAAGATTTGATGAGCAATTGCTTGAGGAACTGGCTTCTTCGATACGTAAGCTGGGTATTGTTCAACCCCTCACTGTAAGGGAAAGGGGGGATAACAGGTATCAGCTGATTGCCGGCGAAAGAAGATTAAAAGCAGCCCGCCTTGCCGGACTCCTTACGGTACCTGCCTATATTCGTACAGCCGATGACCAGGCAATGCTGGAGCTGGCTCTGGTGGAGAATATACAGAGGGAAGATCTGGATGCCATTGAGATAGCAATCAGCTACCAGAGACTGATAGAGGAATGCTCGCTGACCCAGGAAAAACTGAGTGAAAGGGTGGGGAAACAGCGATCAACTGTTGCCAACTACCTGCGATTGCTGAAGCTGCCTGCCGAGATACAGCTGGGAATAAAAAATAAACAGCTTACAATGGGTCATGCCCGCACTCTTATAAATATTGAAGAACCCAAACAGCAAATTAAAGTATACTACAGGATAATTGATGATGGCCTGTCGGTTCGTAAAACAGAAGAGCTGGTGCGTAAACTGCAGATGACAAGCCTGAAAGATCCCGAAAAGAACCATAAGAAGAAACAGCTTAACAAGGATTTCCGGGACCTCTCCGGACACCTTTCCCAGATATTTAAGTCTGATGTGCAGTTCAGGATAAATGAAAAGGGAAAAGGTAAGATCGTTATACCCTTTGATAATACCGAGCAAATGGAGAGGATTTTGGAAGTATTGGATAAACTTAACTCCTAAAATATATATCTTTGCCTTATGTCATTTTCTTTCTGTGAACATGGATTTTAGATCCTGGTCAGCAGTCAGGAAAGATGCGACCCAAAAGGTGCAGATATTGAAAACATTCACACTGAGTATATTATTCGTTTTCCTGGCAATAAATGCCTGTGGACAGGTCCTGGTTGAATCTGCAGATTCACTTGTCACCGGCAGTGATAAGGACGGAAGAAAGGAAGCGCAACAAAGGGTAATTTTGCCCGTAAAAGCAACTATGATGGCTGCTGCATTACCGGGACTGGGGCAGGTGTACAACAGGAAATACTGGAAAATACCCCTCGTTTATGCCGGGTTTGGTGCACTGGGATACAGCATAGTGCGTAACACGCAAAATTTTGATGCTTACCTGGAAGCTTACCAGGATATAAGCGATAATGTGCCTGAAACAAACAGTTATGAGCAGTTTACACCGGCCTTCGACCCGGGCGAGATCGATCCTGCCCTGGGAGCTGACAACTATAACCCTCAAACAAACAGCTGGGTAAAAGACCAGATGCTTAATGCAATATCCTATTACAGGAGATACCGCGATTTATCATATATTGGTGTCGGATTATGGTATATACTGTCAATACTGGAGGCCCATGTCGATGCTGTAATGTCAGACTATGATATCAGCTCCGACCTTAAACTGAGCATTGACCCTGTGCCAATAGCTACCTTTTACGGTTCAACTATGGGGGTAGGAATTAAAGTAACCTTTTAACTATTTAAAAATGCGGAGAATAATAATTTTAATATCAGGAGTTTTATTGTTCAATATATCAGCTTCGGCTGTGAATGATACCATTATCATTAAAAGTGAAGGCGAATTCATTGAAAGACAGCTCGACAGTCTTACATATTTGTGGTTTCTCGGGCGCATGGTCCCCGATGAATTCCCCATTGCTGAAGATGCCGAGCCTATTGTTGAGTTTCCTGATTCCGTTTACAGGGAACGCCTGCATAATATCCATTCAGTGGTGGACCTTCCCTATAACAGCATTGTAAGGAATCATATACATGTGTATACGGGAAAGAAAAGGGATAAATTCCAGATTATGCTCGGTATGAGGGAATACTTCTTCCCGATGATTGAAGATATTTTCGATTATTATGGTCTGCCTGCCGAGTTGAAATATATGGCAGTCATTGAATCTGCTCTCAATCCCAATGCCGTTTCAAGGGTAGGTGCTACAGGGCTGTGGCAATTTATGTACAGCACCGGCAGGGCATACGGTCTTACAATCAATTCTATTGTTGATGAAAGGAGGGATCCGGTAAAATCAACACATGCAGCAGCAAGATATCTCAAAGACCTATATAATATATATAATGACTGGGGCCTTGTTATTGCAGCTTATAACTGCGGTCCGGGAAATGTAAACAAGGCAATCAGGAGATCCGGTAACAGGAAAGACTACTGGGAGATATATTACCGCCTTCCCAGGGAGACCAGGGGATACCTGCCGGGTTACATTGCAGCCACATATGCCATGCACTATCACCTTGAGCACAATATTAAACCCATAACTGTAAATTTCCCTGTGGCAACGGATACAGTTATGATAACAAAGGATATCCACCTGGAGCAGATCTCAGAGGTGATGAATATTCCCATGGCCGAGATAAAGGCTCTCAATCCCCAGTACAGGGCTCTTATAGTACCGGGGAAGAGCAAGGCCATGGCAGTAACGCTGCCAATAAAATACCTGGGCGATTTTATCAGCCTCCAGGACTCGGTTGCCGCATACCGGGCTGATCATTATTTCAACCCCGACCTTAAAAATGCAAGTCCTGTAAAATCAACATATATCCCGCCCAGCATAAATGGCAAGACAAAATTGATTTACACTGTCAGGGAAGGGGATAATCTTGGCTTCATAGCAAGCTGGTATAATGTAGGGGTGTCTGATCTCAGGTACTGGAATAATATTTACCGTAACCTTATCCGTGTAAACCAGAAACTTGCAGTATATGTTGATCCTTCAGAGAAAGACTATTATGCCGTAGTTGACAATCTGAGCTTTGCTGAGAAGCAGGCTAGGATAGGGAAGGCTGTGACTACACAGCTAAAGTCCCAGGAGGCTGCTCCCGATTCAGATTACCTCTATCATACGGTAAGGTATGGTGATACTGTGTGGGATATAGCAAAACAATATTCCGGGGTGAGTGCCACGGATATTCTTAACCTTAATGGCTTGAGCCAGTCAGCAAAGATACATGCAGGGCAGAAGCTGAAAATTAAAAGAAATAGTTAACGTGCCATATCTGAGCTTATAACACCCCGGCTATGCGTCCATACAAGACCTTTCTTATTTTCCTGGTCTTATTGCTCTTTCTCTATGGGCCCTCACTTTTTATTCATGAGCCGGTAAAAATAGCACCCGGCATATCAATTAGCTGGCCTGATATTAATAAGCTTATTAAGGGGATCAAAGAGGAGGGGGAGCATAGTAAAACAACAGCCCTGGCCGATACGGTGGTAGCCCGCAAACAGGCATTAAGCCACGATACAAATGAAAGCCCTGTACCCGATGATAAGACAATAGCCGGCCAGCCAGGCTTTTCCGGGTCGACAATTTCAAACAGTCCCGAAAGCGGTATGGGCCCACCGGCCTTCACAGAGACTGCCCCTGGCCTGGTAAATATAAAAAGCGGCGAAAGTTCTCTCTCTGATTTTTCGGACTCCCTGGTATATACCGCCTCATTGAATAAACTACTCGGGAATGATACAGGACGCCTGAGGCTTATGTATTATGGCGATTCCCAGCTTGAAGGCGACAGGATTACATGCCGTTTGAGGGAGGAGTTGCGTAAAATACTGCCCGGCACAGGACCAGGATTGCTGAGTATAACACCGCTGGTGCCCTATACAAGAACGTCATATGTCAGGTCATCAGCCAACTGGCAATCATATGACTATCTTAAGTACAGGGATGGACTGGTAGACCATAACAGCCTGGGACCCATGATGAGTGTCAGCCGTTTTACTGAACCAGGTGCCAGAGCAGAAACAAGCACAACAGCCTGGTTCAGCGTTGAACCTTCTATGTTTGCCGATACATTATCAGCAACATATAATGTTTTTCGTCTATTCTACGGTAAGCTGAAAGACACACTGCATATTGAAATTCACACAGGTAAAGGCTTGTTAAAAAGGGATACACTTTTCCCTTCGGCACATGAAAGTGAATATCTTACCAGGCTCGACTCAACTGATTTCCTCAGGCTTGTCTTCGAGGCTAAAACAAGTCCTGATTTCTATGGATTCAGCCTTGAAAGCAGCAGCGGTGCCATAGTGGATAATATCCCGAGAAGGGGTAGTGCGGGATTTGAATACACTATGATGTCAGCCGATAACCTGGAAGCCCTATATTCAATGTTAAGTCCCGATATCATGGTACTGCATTACGGGCTTAACGTGGTTTTGAATGTGAGGTCAAGCTACAAGTATTACGAGGACGGTTTATACCAGCAGCTGGAAAGGCTGAAGGATCTTTGCCCGGAAACAGTAATTATCCTGCTGGGGATTACCGACATGGCACACCGGGTTGATGGTGAGTTTCAGTCATATAAAAATATTCCCCTTATCCGGGATGCCCAGAAGATGGCAGCTGAAAGGGCAGGTGTTTTATTCTGGGATTCATGGCAGGCCATGGGGGGCAGGAATTCAATAATTGAATGGAGCCGGAAAGACCCGCCGCTGGCAGCCGATGACTATACCCACCTTACCTATGCCGGCGGTGATACACTGGCCGATTTGTTGCTCAGGGATATCCTTTACGGACAGCTGCCCCTTTTTGCCGATCCGGCCACTGCAGAAAGCATGGCCGACACTGTTCCGGCTGTCAGAGCTGTTGACGAGACGGTCATTGAGAGGGATAAGGATGGTGCCGGCTCACAGCTTATCAGTGGACTGCTCTCCTATGACCAGGGAAAGCCCCTGATATTCTCAAGGGCTTCTTTCTGGATCTTCCTGTTCGGGCTTATGCTCTTTTACAGCCTCCTGTTCAAAAAACCTTTGTTCAGGAACACGTATCTCTTCCTTTTCAGCCTGTTCTTTTACTATAAATCAGGCGGTGTATTCTTTTTCCTCCTGATAATCTCCACACTGACCGATTATATTACCGGACTGATAATACACAGGGCAGGAAAGAAGATTGTCAGGAAGCTATTCGTTTTTCTGAGTTTGCTTGTTAACCTGGGCATGCTGTCCTATTTCAAGTATACAGGTTTCTTCACCGGTATTTTCAATGATATTTTTAATACAGATCTGCCTGTAATTGATTGGGTTGCAGCTCTATCCAACTTCTATTTCGGGACGGGTTTCAATATTGATGTAATTCTGCTGCCGGTTGGGATCTCCTTTTTTACTTTCCAGACCATAAGTTATACGATGGATGTTTACAGGGGAAAGACCGAACCGGTTAGAAACATCCTTGATTTCGGTTTTTATGTGTCATTTTTCCCCCAGCTTGTTGCCGGGCCAATTGTCAGGGCCTCTGAATTTGTTCCACAGCTTTATGCTCCCTTCAGACTATCCCGCCGGGAATGGGGTCATGCCCTTTTCCTGATCATTGGAGGCCTGATAAAGAAGATTATCATTTCCGATTTTATCTCGGTGAATTTTGTTGACCGGGTATTTGATACCCCCCTGATGTATTCGGGACTTGAAAATCTTATGGCAGTTTATGGCTACGGGCTCCAGATATATTGTGATTTTTCGGGCTACACTGACATAGCCATAGGTATTGCACTGATGCTTGGCTACCGGCTGCCTGTCAACTTTAACTCGCCCTACAAGGCACATAACCTGGGCGATTTCTGGCGCAGGTGGCACATATCCCTGTCGCGCTGGTTAAGGGACTATTTATATATTTCACTGGGAGGGAACCGGAAGGGAAATATACGGACCTATCTGAATTTAATGATCACAATGTTACTGGGGGGCTTGTGGCACGGGGCTGCCTGGAGGTTCGTGCTGTGGGGAGGCCTCCACGGGCTGGGTCTTGTGGTGAATAAGGCCTGGCTGATATTATTCCCCGGAAGGAAGAGACCGGGCAGGATAAAAAGGCTTGTGTCGGTTTTTATTACCTTTAATTTTGTAAGCTTCTGCTGGATATTTTTCAGGGCTGCCGACCTGGACAGCGTTATGGTGATGCTGAGGCAGGTGTTTACGGCCTTCAGCCCCGGAAACCTGGTGAATGTTTTTACTGCTTACAGCCAGGTAATAATCATTATGCTATCCGGGTATATTCTTCATTTTCTTCCTGTTAGTATAAAAGAGTCATACCGGGGCCTGTTTATAAGCCTGCCCCTGGTAGTGAAGATCGTACTTGTTTACCTGGTGGCTCTTGTTTTGTATAATGTCCAGTCAGCAGATATACAGCCTTTCATTTATTTCAGGTTCTGAAGCATTAAGGCCCGTTGCTTTCCGGCGTTTTCTACAGATATTCTTCGCCCCCTGGTGCTGAACCGGTAAAAGGAGCCACTGCTCTCCTGTATATACCCTGTACCCATGCAATTGCCATCCCGTAGTTGGTCACCGGTATGCCTCCTTCAATTGCAGGCTTTAACCTGTTGTTTAGTTGCTTGCGTGTAATCATGCATCCACCGCACTGTATCA
>JAZBOI010000007.1:0-8997 GCA_036351095.1 Bacteroidales bacterium
AAAGGCGTCCTCCAGGCTGTGCATAATGTAAATAATGTCATAGCTGAAGAGATAAAAGGAATGGATGTAACAGACCAGGCAGGTCTTGATATGAGAATGATCCAGCTCGATGGTACTCCGAACAAGAGTAACCTTGGAGCCAATGCCATCCTTGGGGTATCCCTTGCAGCCGCCAAAGCAGCAGCCATATATCACGGACTGCCTCTTTACAGGTATATAGGTGGAGTGAACGCCGTTGTGCTTCCTGTACCCATGATGAATATCATTAATGGCGGATCACACTCGGATGCACCCATAGCATTCCAGGAGTTCATGATAAGACCCGTTGGCGCAAACTCATTCAGGGAAGGACTGAGAATGGGTGCCGAGGTATTTCATGCCCTGAAAAAAGTGCTTAAAGAAAGAGACCTCAGTACCGCTGTTGGTGATGAGGGTGGATTTGCACCCGCGCTGAAGGGAACGGAAGATGCGCTGGAGTCCATACTTAAAGCAATAGAAAATGCCGGTTATAAGGCAGGAAAGGATATAACAATAGCTCTCGACTGTGCAGCCTCGGAGTTTTATGTGGACGGGGTATATGATTATTCAAAATTTGAGGGAGCCCGGGGTAAGAAAAGAACAAGCCAGGAACAGGCCGAATATATTGATGAACTTATATCTAAATACCCCATCGATTCTGTGGAAGATGGTATGGCAGAAGACGACTGGGACGGCTGGGTGATACATACAAAACTTTCAGGTCATAAAATTCAGCTGGTGGGTGATGATAATTTCGTTACAAATGTCCAGTACCTCAGGAAAGGTATCGAAATGGGCTGTGCCAACTCAATTCTCATTAAGGTAAACCAGATAGGAACACTTACTGAAACACTGCAAACAATTGAAATGGCCCACAGGGCAGGCTATACAACCGTTACATCTCACCGCTCGGGCGAAACTGAGGACTCAACAATAGCAGATATAGCCGTTGCCACGCGCTCGGGACAGATAAAGACAGGCTCACTGAGCCGCTCCGACCGTATGGCCAAGTATAACCAGCTTCTCAGGATAGAGGAAGAACTTGGCGAAACAGCTTCCTACGGTTATTAACATAAAATGATAAGGGGGTGCCTTAAACACCCCCCTAATATTACTACCTGCATCCCACTGCAGGCTTACCCCCTGAGTTATTAACAATTGTTAATAATTCCTGTTTAAACCGCGTTGATATATACAAGCCGAAAAGTTTGCCGGTGGAAGCAGTCTGAACTATATTTGTTCTTACCAGGTGAGCGATAAAAGGCCGCTCCCGAACGAAGGAAATGTGTTGTTTTACTTAAATGAATTTCAATACATTTCGTACAGGCTCCAGGGCCTGCTTCCAAAGGAGCCGCAGGTCGGGAAAAAGGTTCGCCGGATTCCCGAAAAATCGCTAAAGTCGCCTAGCGTTCTTTAGATGATTTAGTCAGAAATGACTCTGCGCCCCCAAGATTACTTTCGGGTAATCGAAAGGGCAGTCCGAAGTTAATACTGTAACAGGTGTTAACCCAGGGCTCAGGGCTGTTGTAATGGTTTCGGCCAGTATACAGCCGGTCATAATAACAGTAGCCTGGCACTGAAGATTACTTCGGTAGCCTTCAGTGAAATGGGAATTATTCTTACGAATGATTCCCATTTTTGTTTTAACACCCCTGTGAGCGCTGACCCCGGTGTGATAGTTTCGTGCATGCCCCTGCAGATGGCAACCCTCCTGCAGATGGAAACCCCCCTGCAGATGGCAACCCTCCTGCAGATGGACCCCCCCTGCAGAGGGCAACCCTCCTGCAGAAGGAAACCCTCCTGCAGCAGGCTGATAGGAATAAGCCTGAATTGCCTTATCCGTACTTTTTGAAATAATGTTTATATCCAATCCTTTGGGTATATTTGCAGTAAATTTTACCGCTATGGCATATAAAGGACTGCAGCACTTTGTGGATAAGCTCCGGGAAAATGATGAACTGCTTGTGATTGATGAGTTTGTTGACCCTGTACTCGAGATGGCTGAGCTGGCTGACAGGTTCGTCAAATCCGGGGGTAAGGCTGTACTGTTTACTAATAACGGAACTTCCTTCCCGGTGCTGATCAATATGTTTGCTTCTGACAAAAGAATGACAATGTCTGTCGGACGCGACAGTCTTGATGATGCAGGCCAGGAAATGGAGACAGTGTTCAGGCAGCTCAGTGCACCTGCCGGTGGTTTCCTCGAAAAGGTAAAGATGATACCGGGACTCTCCAGAATAGCTTCATACATCCCTTCCAGGTCAGCTAAAAGAGGTAGCTGCCAGAAGAATATAATAAGAGACCCCGATCTTGACATTTTGCCGGTATTGAAATGCTGGCCTCACGATGGTGGCAAGTTCATTACACTTCCAATTGTCCATACCCGGCACCCCGACACGGGAGAAGTAAATGCCGGCATGTACAGGATGCAGGTGATTGATGGTAAGACCACGGGAATGCACTGGCACAGGCATAAAACAGGTGCCAATCATTATGAGGCCTGGAAGAAAAGAGGTGAAAAAATGCCCGTCTCCGTTGTACTGGGCGGCGACCCGGTTTATACCTATGCTGCAACAGCTCCGCTGCCTGAAGGGGTGGATGAATATATTCTTGCCGGCTTCCTGCGTAAGAAAAAGGTGAAACAGGTGAAATGTATCACCAATGACCTCTTTGTTCCTGAAGATGCGGATATAGTGATTGAAGGTTATGTTGATCCTGCCGAAGAACCTGTACTGGAAGGTCCCTTCGGTGATCATACCGGCTTCTACTCGCTGGCCGACCACTACCCGGCATTTCATGTAACATGTATAAGCCACAGGCAGGATGCTGTATACCCTGCAACCATCGTCGGTATTCCTCCAATGGAAGATGCATGGATAGGAAAAGCCACTGAAAAATTGTTCCTGGCACCTATCAAACTGACATTGCAGCCCGAGATAACAGACCTGCATATGCCCGTGGCAGGTGTTGCTCATAACCTGGTGCTGGTTAAAATACGTAAGACCTATCCCGGGCAGGGATTGAAAGTTATAAATTCCCTTTTCGGGGCCGGACAGATGATGTTCAGCAAATTCATTGTTGTACTCAGCGGCAATGTTGATCTGAGGGATTACGAGGCTGTAAGCCGCCATATTTTCGGGAATACCGATATTAATAAAGATCTGATAATTACAAGAGGTCCGCTTGATGTTCTTGACCATTCATCAGATAGTTTCTCCTTTGGGGGCAAAATGGGGATAGATGCCAGCCTGAAGCTGCCTGAAGAAACTGGCCTGAGAGGTGACAGGGGCTTTAAGACGGAAGCATTGCTTTCCGTTTTTAAAACTGTTAGGAATAAGGTACGCCTGAGGATGCCTTCCGCTGACCTGCCGCTTGTCTTTGCAGGTATTTCAAAAGAAATAATCGAATTCAAAGAATTGCTGGAACTGGACTATAAGATTACAGGGCTCATTTTAATAGTTGTTGACAGTACTTTTAATCTCGAAGATGATCATATACTCATGTGGCAGGTACTCTCCAACACTGACCCTTCACGCGATCTAGCACTGATCAATGGAAATATTATCCTTAACTCCACATCCAAATCCCATCCCTCGGATAATTTCACCCGAAAATGGCCCAACATAGTATTATCTGATAATGATACCATAACAAGAGTCGATAATATACTGAAAAGCATTAAGCAGGCAGGGAACCCGGGATCACCATCCGCAGGAATGAGGAAAATGGACTCCGGTCATGGAGCCTTTGTAGTAACTGAACGCACAGGAAAGTAAAATCATATTTTGCTATTTGAGCACTTTGATCTAAATTAGCAGACATAATAGGTCTGTAAAATACATTCTGGGAACTTGTCTGAAACATCCATTATGGTTAGCGGGTATGTCCATGCTGTTGAACTGCTTGGGACTACTGTATATCATTACATTGCTTACGCTGTACTGCTGGTGGTATTTATTTACCTTATTGCTCGCTACCAGACCCTTACACTGGTCAGGACGAGGAGACTCCTTCATGAAAAAGAAAAGGCTTTTGAGCAGATAGCAATACAGAGACAGGAATTGGAGAATAAAAACAGGAGCATAACAGACAGTCTTATTTATGCCAGTTATATGCAGCAGGCATTATTACCCTCGGAGGCTTATTTCAAAAGTATCCTGCCCGATTCATTTATTTTCTTTAAGCCCAAGGATATAGTGAGCGGTGATTTTTATTGGATCACGAGGAAAGGAGGTAAAATATTTGTTGTGGCAGCCGACTGTACCGGTCACGGAGTGCCTGGAGCATTCTTATCAATGATAGGTGTTGAATTACTGAACAAGATTATCATTGACCAGGGTATACAGCGCCCATCTGAAGTTCTGAAGATCCTGGGCAGGGGAATAGAGCGCACTTTCGGCAGCAGCAGCAAGGCACTTATCCGTGACGGAATGGACATCGGGCTGTGTGCTATTGATGAGAAAAGAGGTGAAATACAATATTCGGGGGCATTCCTGCCACTTTACATTATAAGGGATAACAAGCTTACAGAAATTAAAGGTGAGAGGTTAACAATCGGATTGCTTGGAGAATTATCATTCACCAACCACCGTATGAAAATTGAAGCAGGTGATGTTATTTATCTCTTTTCTGATGGTTATGCCGACCAGTTTGGGGGGCCATATGACAAGAAATTCATGTACAGGCGTTTCAGGCACCTGCTGCTTACAATTCACAAATTCCCTCCTGAAGAGCAAAAGATGCTTATTAATGAATCGATTGAAAGCTGGAGGAAAGGAGATGAACAGGTTGATGATATGCTTGTTATCGGTATAAAACCATCACTTAAGGATGCCCGGGCTCACTGAGGTATTTGCTTATCAGGTCAAGCAGTTTCTGTGGCTGGAAAGGTTTACTCAGATAGTCGTCCATCCCCGCTGACAGGCAATTCTCCTTATCCCCTATCATTGCGTTTGCCGTTATGGCTATTATTGGGGTGTGCTTGCTTGTGCTTGCCTCAATGTCCCTTATCTTCCTGCTAACAGTTATGCCATCCATAACAGGCAGCCTGATATCCATAAGGATCACATCGTAATTTGATTTGCCGAACATATCCAGAGCTTCTTTGCCATCAAAGGCCGTGTCAATATTCTTTACCTTTGATCCGAGTGATATGGTAACGATCTTCTGGTTCGTAACATTATCTTCGACAAGCAGTATATTGGCATCAGCCAGTGACTTTGTTCTATGCATACCTGTATCAAGTTTTCTTATTTTTTCACCAATGGCAGAAACCTTGCTTTCCTCACTTACATTGTCAAGCGGCAGGGAAAAGGTGAAAACTGTTCTCCCATCCTTTTCATCATATGAATATTCCCCCTCCATCAGGTGTATGATTTTTCCTGAAAGGCTTCCCTCTATTGTGTCCTTATCAACAGTCATGTAGGTGTCGCCCGGTAAAATGTCAGTCTCCATAAGGAATTCAATCACATCAATCTTGTCACCATGGGATTTCAGCAGTACGGAAATATTGATTTCAGCCTCCTCAGATCCGGGTATGGATGACCACATGCTGAAGATATCAATGAAGATCTGCTTGATGGCTATGGGGTCGCCCCTGTATTCTTTCCTGATAGTATTATCCCATGACAGTTCGGAATCTATTCGCCCTGTGGCTTCAATATCCAGCAGTTCGATAGTATTGTCTATTGTTTTTCTCAGGTCAAACCTGATATTTTTTCTTGGAACAATTGATATTTCTCCTGCAGACCTCATTGTAAGTTCGTTAAGAGCTGAAATCATATTATTGGTGGATGAAATAAGGGTGTCCAGGAGCTCCTTCTGTTTACTGCTGACGTTTAAGTCACAAAGAAGGTCATTAATTAGAGGAAGGTTATTGAGTGGTGTCCTGATCCTGTGTGAGAAATCGGCTATGTAGCTGTCCTTTTTATTTAAAAGCTCGTGCATCCGCTTTATTTCCTCACGGCTTTCTTTCATATGTCCTTTTGTAGTGAAGAAAATGATAATGCTGAGAAATAAACTGCAAATGAGTAAAATGATACTTGTAACCCATAATTCCAGCAACACTGTTGCCGTGGTTCCGGCAAGCAGTACAACCAGTATAACAGGATATATGGTCCTTTCGTTAAACCATTTCTTAAATACCGGAAGTAAATTATTCTGTTCCGTCTTATTATCTTTGGCAGACTTGATTCCCATCTTGATGAATGGAATTATATTGCATGAGTAAAGATATGAAAATTCTTTTTTACCTTTCATTAAAAGCTTAATTTTGTTTATACGGTATGAAATTTGATAGATTTAGCTGGTAAAAATATAGTTTATGAGGAAAGGGATATACATACTGATTATTGCCATTTTTTCACTTAAGCTGTCCGGCCAGGAAGGCGAAAGGGAAATGGTTGAATTTACACCCGATTTCAGGTTTAATGATGGTATCTTCCTGAATTTTGACCAGGTAAGGGAGAACAGTCCTGTTTCAAAAGCCAAAATATTGACTTCAGCTGATTATAATGCGCGCGACTTTTTCAAACAGGTTTTTGCAAATGATAAGATTTACTTCTATGATGCCATGGGGATAAGGCAGGAAGTAAGCAATGATGAAATATGGGGCTATGCCCGCAACGGCATACTTTATGTCCAGGTGCAGGGAGGTTTTAACAGGGTAACATATGTGGGTAATATATGTCACTTCGTGGCTGATATAACCACCTATGACAGGAGGTATTACGGATCGCCCTACGGCTATTACGATCCATATTATTCTCCTTATTCCTATAATTACTACAATCCCTACTACAGTCCCTATTATATGCCTTACAGGCCAACCACAGTATCCAGGAATGAACTGGTGCAGTACATGATAGAATTTGAAACGGGCAAGCTCGTTGAGTATGACCTGAAGAATGTTGAATTATTGCTGATGAAAGACCCTGAACTGTATGATGAATTTATGAAACTGAGCAAACGTAAAAAGAAACAGATGATGTTCCTTTACCTGAGAAAATACAATGAAAAACATCCTTTATTTTTACCTCAATAATATTATGATAAAAAGACTTACGATTTTTCTGGCAATAATTTTTACATGTGGAAGCTTATATTCACAGGCCCCTTTTCCCGAACCTGAGGAGGTTGAGCGCTTCTACAGTACCAAAACCCTTGTTGTGCTCGAGGACCAGATGTTTTCACCCTACAATGCCTTTATCAGGGAAGCGGTGAATGCATACTGGGAACTCACGGAATTTGAATTTATAAGTTCATCCGAGTTCAATGAGAAAAGAAAAGATCCTTCATATTCATTTATTGTCCTTACGTCCACCAGGTTCGACAGGGACAGATCAGGGACCTTTTTCAATTTTATTAATCTTTTGCTCGGCAAGGATGTGGGCAGGATTGAGGAGATGCCTGAATTTTGTGCCATACCCCTGTCGGTAAAGGATGCCGACGATACTGAATATTCGCATAAGCTAGGGATGGTAGTGAGGTTTATGCAGTCACATGTTAATCATATCAGGGAGGATCCTTCACTTAAAGGGAAGAAATACCTTACTTATTATAATAAATTTGTCCCTGAGGCCCTGGATAAAACCATCCTGGTCTCTGAAGAAGACCTGGTACCGGAGCTCAGGACAGAGGATGCTGCTGATAAGTATTATCCCGATAACCTCAGGGTGGTGAGCCAGGACCAGGTGGATGAAGCTATAAGGGAAAAGGCTGAAGATACACTTGTCTTACACAGGGTGGGGCCGGTGAAAGCTGAAAAGGGTGGCTTATGTTTCAAAATGCTCCTTGGCACTGATGATGCAAGGATGTATTTTTACGGAGAGCACAGGATATCTGACAGGAGGCCGAATGGCTTACTGGTTAATGACCTCAAGCGTATTGGAAGATTCTGAAAATGCAGCATGATCTCAATTTAGCCGTCTTTATATAAAACTGAAAATATGAATGAAATCAGAGTTTTAACAGAGTCAGAAAGGAACTGGGCTATGTTTTGTCACCTGAGTACCTTTTCCGGTCTAATTATACCCTTCGGCGGCATAATTGGGCCACTTATCTGCTGGTCGGCCAGAAAGCATGAATCAGTGTTTGTTGACCAGAACGGGAAAGCAGCACTTAATTTCCAGTTATCCATGCTCCTGTATACAATAATCTGTATTCCGCTGATGTTTATCGTTATTGGTTTCGTATTACTGGGAGCTTTACTTGTCCTTGAACTCGTTTGTGTCATACTGGCAAGTATAAAGGCAGCACAGGGAGAAGATTATAAGTATCCACTCAGTATACCATTCATACAATAAACCGCGTCATAGTTTAGTGTTACAGGCAACTGCCACCGGGAATAAGAATCTTATGACTCATCCGATAAGCCACGGCTGAGTGAAATGTCACCGGCAACTGGCCATGATAAGCACCCGGGCTGACAGTGCGGTCGTTAACCAGCTAACAGGGTAATTCAGAAGTGCCTGATTCCGGTCTTCGAATATTAGATTGTTTTTCTTAATTTTACGCCTTAATCAAACTACCGGAATTAATGGCAAGAGGACCCGCTATTCCAAAAGGAACAAGAGATTTCGGTCCTGCTGAAATGCTCAGGAGGAATTATATCTTCAATACCATACGTACGGTTTTCCGACTCTATGGCTACCAGCCTGTTGAGACCCCTGCCATGGAAAACCTTTCTACCCTGCTTGGCAAATATGGTGAAGAGGGAGACAGGCTTTTGTTTAAAATACTCAACTCAGGAGATTTTTTATCTGATATAGACAGGGAAAGCCTTCTCAATGCCGGTCCGGGTGATCTATCGTCTGTGATAGCGGAAAAAGGACTGCGCTACGACCTTACAGTACCTTTTGCACGTTATGTGGTGCAGCATCGTAATGATATAAGCTTTCCATTCAAGAGATACCAGATACAGCCTGTATGGAGGGCTGATAAACCACAGAAAGGAAGGTACAGGGAATTTTACCAGTGCGA
>JAZBOI010000008.1:0-10576 GCA_036351095.1 Bacteroidales bacterium
AGGCCGGGTATTTACGCTCGAGATAATAATCCCTTTCTTCCTCCTTTATTTCATTTGGTGGTCTTTTGTCTCCCTTTTCTTTTGGCACCCATACCCTGCCATCGTTTCTGAGCGATTCAGACATTAGGGTCAGCTTGGCCTGGTAGTCATTAAGAACTGGGATACTTGTCGGGTGTATCTGTGCCATACTGGGGTTGGCCATAAGTGCACCTTTCTTATATGCGGCCAGGGCTGCACTGCCGTTCGAGTTAACCGCCAGTGTGGAAAGGTAATAAACTGTTCCGAAGCCACCTGTTGCCAGTACTACAGCATGTGCTGAGTGTCTTTCTATCTCACCTGTTATAAGGTTCCTTGTGATAATTCCCCTTGCGCGCCCGTCAATAACTACCAGGTCGAGCATGTCGCGGCGGGCAAACATTTTTGCCTTACCTTCCTTTATCTGCCTGCTCAGGGCCTGGTAACCGGCAAGTGTACACTGCTGGCCTGTCTGCCCCTGGGCATAAAATGTTCTTGATACCTGTACTCCTCCGAAAGAGCGGTTGGCCAGGTAACCACTGTATTCCCTGGCAAAGGGTACACCCTGGGCCACGTACTGGTCTATGATCTGGTTACTCACTTCGGCTGCCCGGTAAACATTTGCCTCCCGTGCCCGGAAGTCGCCTCCCTTGATCATGTCATAGAATAACCTGAAATCACTGTCAGCATCGTTCTTGTAGTTCTTGGTTGCATTTATACCACCCTGTGAGGCAATCGAGTGAGCCCTGCGGGAAGAATCCTGGAATACAAAAACCTTGACATTGTATCCAAGCTCAGCCATTGATGCTGCTGCTGAAGCCCCGGCGGCACCGGCTCCTACAACGATAATGTCGAGTTTCTTCTTGTTGGCAGGATTAACAAGCTTAAGCGATGCCAGGTGTTTTTTCCATTTTTCCGCTAATGGTCCGTCGGGAATTTTTGAATCCAATTTTACCATTTCAATATTTTTTTCTGATTTTTTCCTGATTATTTAAATAGCCAGATAATTAAAGGGATAGAGGCAAATCCGGCAGGAATGACAATTGCATATATTATCGCTATGAAATTTACCACAGGTGTCCATATCCTGTGATTAAGTCCCACCGTCTGGAAAGCTGATTTAAAAGCATGGTAGAGGTGAAAGCCCAGGATAATGAAGCAGATCCAGTAGAATATGTTATACCCGGGTATGACAAAAAGCTGGTGAGCAACCGCATAGAAATTTTCAGCATCACCCTCAACAAAACCAAGCCTTATAAAATAGAAGTTTACAAAGTGGATTATGAAGAAGATAAAAATCGTACCTCCCGTCCATATCATAAATTTTGAAAAGAAAGAGGTTTTGGATTTATTAGGCGACTTATACCCCTGTGGCCTTGAAAGCCAGTTTTGTATCTGAACTATGATACCGATGATTATATGAATCAAAATAGCCAGTATCAGTAATATTTCAAACACTTTGACAAGGGGAAAGGTGGCCATGAAATGAGCCGCTGAATTAAAGGGCTCTGGATCAGATTTCAGTAACATAAAGTTGATTCCCAGGTGAACAGGCAGGAAGGTTAAAAGGAACAATCCCGCCAGGGCCATAACAAATTTCTTTGATATGGATGAGGCGATTACTTTATTCATAGTGAAAGGAAGGTTTTTTGATTAATTTCTAGTACACTTTTCACAAATATATTTTAATTATTTTTAGACTACCAATTTAAAATGATGTTCTTCGAAATGTTTTAAGGCCGGTGATTTTAAAGAAGCTTAAACTTACAAAAATTATTTCCAGAAAATGAAGAAACATATAAAATTTGACAAAGGAGATATTGTATACCATGACACGGGAGAGGGATACCCTCTTGTATTACTTCACGGTTATCTTGAAACATCCCTTGTCTGGAAAGAATTTGCGGAGGCCCTGTCAGGTGATTTCAGGATTCTTGCCATCGATCTGCCAGGACATGGAGGGTCGTCGGTTTATGGTAATGAACACAGTATGGAATTTATGGCTGAGGCTGTTTTAAGTGTGATTGATGCCGAGCACATTGATAGGCTCATGCTGGCAGGGCATTCAATGGGTGGTTACGTAGCCCTTGCTTTCGTTGATAAATATCCGCACCGGCTGTATGCATATTGCCTGTTTCATTCACATCCCTTTCCGGATACTGAAGAGCTTATTGCCAACAGGCGCAGGGAAATCAAAGTTGTTGAATCAGGGAAGAAGGATATAATTTACCCCGTAAATATACCAAGGATGTTTGCCGATTTTAATACCGGGAAGTTCAAAGAGGCGGTGGAGAGAAACAAGAATATAGCATCAGGAATATCTGAAGAAGGTATAATAGCCGTTCTCAACGGGATGATCAGCAGGCCATCAAGGCTCGGGATACTGGAAAAAGGGGAGGTGCCCCTCCTTTTTATAGCGGGCAGGCATGATAACTATATTCCTTTTGAAGAAGTGGAGAACAGGATTAAATTACCTGCAAATGCCGAGATGATGGTTCTTGAAGAGTCAGGACACATGGGCTTTGTTGAAGAAAAGGAGAAGTCGCTCGGGGCAATAAGAGATTTTTACAGGAGACATTTATAACTTAATCAAAAAACTGTCAACCATGAAAAAGACGCTTGCTGTTACAATTATTTTTCTCTTCGTTCTGTCCACCGCCTGTGTCAATAACAAAGGCGGAGAGGACGGGGAAGACCGGATGGACTGGTGGCGCGATGCCCGCTTTGGTATGTTTATACACTGGGGACTCTATGCAGTGCCTGCAGGTGAATGGGAAGGGACTACCAACCATGCTGAATGGATAAGAACAACCGCACAGATCCCCCTTGAGACATATGATGGTTTCGTTGAGCAGTTTAACCCTGTGGACTTTGACGCCGATGAATGGGTTCAAATTGCTAAGGACGCAGGTATGAAATATATTGTCATTACCTCCAAACACCACGACGGTTTCTGCCTTTTCGATTCTGAATATACAGATTTCGATATTATGTCAACGCCCTTTAAAAGGGATATCCTCGGGGAACTGGCCGATGCCTGTGCCAGGGAGGATATTGTCATATGCTGGTACCATTCGATAATGGACTGGCATCACCCTGATTACCTGCCACGGCGTAACTGGGAGACGGACAGGCCAACTGAGGGAGCCGATTTTGACAGCTATGTCGAAGATTACCTTAAAAAGCAACTTGCTGAATTAACGGGCAACTACGGTAGGATAGGAGTGCTCTGGTTTGATGGTGAATGGGAAGATACGTGGACACACGAGAGGGGTGTGGACCTCTATAATTATGTACGCGGTCTGCAGGAAGATATTATAATAAATAACAGGGTCGATAAGGGACGACAGGGCATGGCCGGTATGACTGCAGGGGATGAGTTCAAAGGGGATTTTGGGACACCTGAACAGGAAATCCCGGCAACGGGACTGCCGGGGGTCGACTGGGAGACCTGCATGACCATGAATGATCACTGGGGCTATAATAAGTATGATGATAACTGGAAATCATCTGAAGAACTTATAAGAAAACTCGTTGATATAGCTTCCAAGGGAGGAAATTTCCTTCTGAACGTGGGACCGAAAGCAGACGGCACTTTTCCTGCTGAGAGTATTGAAAGGCTAAAGGCAATAGGTGACTGGATGGAAAAATATTCAGAATCAATATACGGGACAGGGGCCAGCCCTTTCAGCAATCTTGATTGGGGCAGGTGTACCATTAAGCAGGTGGGTAAGAATACCAGGCTCTATCTTCATGTATTCGACTGGCCGGAGGATAATAAGCTTGTTGTGCCGGCTGTGCAGAATAAGGTAAAAGGCGCCTTTATCATGGAGGATATGCAGAAAACGGCTTTTGAAGTACAGGACGATAATATCATTATTGACCTTCCCGGGGAGGCCCCGGATAAGTACTGCCCGGTAATTATCATGGATCTAAAGGGCACCCTTGGTGATTGACTTATTGTCCTGGATACAAAGGGTAATCCGGGTGATTGATAATTTTCCCGGATATCAGGGGCACCCCGGGCTATTGACTAATTTTCTTCCAGGTACTCTATAGCCTTCTTCAGGGTGGTATCAAGGTCCTCCCAGATAGGGTAGAAGCCCTTGTTGTCGAGAATATTCCGGGCAATATAGGCTCTTATCTGTATATCGATGATATCACCTGATTCCCTTATCCCGGCACGGTCAGGCTGTATACCCTTATCGGCAGCAAAACTGATAAACTGATCAAGCAGGGACTGTTTTTCAAGGTATGAGTTCATTTCTTCCACGGAGGGGAAATCTTTCAGCATGTCCCTGTTTTCTTCAGTATAACTCAGGGCATACCTGTAAATGAGACCACTGTTCCTTACCCTGGCAAAATACATTGACATACCTGTTGTATCGGCAGGCACAAAGACATCAGGCATAATGCCGCCTCCGCCATATACAATATTTCCACCGGGTGTCTCAAATTTCTGGATGTTTTCAAAATGAATACTGTCAGCATTCCTGTGTTCACCCCTCATGAACCTCTCATTAAGGTCGGCAATATATTCTTCGTAGCCATCCTCATAGGGTTTTTGAATAGACCGGCCTGTAGGAGTGTAATACCTTGCCACCGTGAGTCTCATGGCAGACCTGTCGTTAAACATCACCGGTTCCTGTACAAGGCCCTTGCCGAATGAGCGTCTGCCTATTATAACAGCCCGGTCATTGTCCTGCAGGGCACCTGCAACGATTTCGCTTGCAGAGGCACTCCACTCGTCGATAAGGACCACCAGGTCTCCTTTAAGGAAAGTGCCGCTGTCAGTAGAGCGGTATTCTTCCCTGGGCCTGGCCCTTCCCTCCGTATATACTATAAGCTTTCCCCCGGGCAGGAATTCATCCGCTATCCTGATAGATGGATCCATTACACCACCCACATTTCCCCTCAGGTCAAGTATTAGTTCAGTCATACCCATGTCTTCAAGCTCGCTGACAGATTCCATGAATTCATCATAGGTGGTCATTGAAAACCTGTTTATTTTAATGAAGCCTGTACTGTCATTCACCATGTAAGCAACATCGACAGAATAAATGGGTATCTTATCCCTTTCAATGGTAAAAGGAATAAGTTCATCCACACCTTTCCTGAGCACTTTAATATCCACCTCTGTTCCGCGTGGTCCTTTGAGCATCCCTATAATTTCCTCGTCAACAATACCCTGGCCTGCTATTAACGAATCGCCCACATAAATTATCTTATCTCCGGCCATCAGGCCGGCTTTCTCGGATGGGCCACCCGGTATCGTGCTTATCACAAGTACGGTATCAGTCAGCATGTTAAAAGATATTCCAATACCTTCGAAATTACCCTGCAACTGCTCATTGGCGGCTGTCACTTCCTGGGCAGGAATATATATTGAATGGGGATCCAGGTCCTGCAACATTACGGGAATAGCCTTCTCGACCAGGCTGTTACGGTCAACAGAATCAACATAATTGGCCTCAATATAATTCAGTATCCTGCTAAGTTTATCCGTTCTTGGCTTGACTGACAGTGGCGGATGCGTTGTTTTGGCGGGCATCCAGATGCCTATAAGTACGCCCACGATCACTGAAAGAGCAATGATCAGTGGCAATATAGTGTTCTTTGGGCTGTTATTGTATTTCATATTCATCTTTTTCAAAGTCAACGTAAATAAGTTCTATACCAGCCCTTTTCAGCAGGTCCAGGCCGTCTGATATCCTGTACTTATCGCTGAATACGACTCTTTTTATGCCCGATTGAATAATAAGCTTGGAGCATTCCATGCAGGGAGATGTTGTAACATAGAGGGTGGAATTATCACTTGAATTATTTGATTTCGCCACCTTGGTTATCGCATTGGCTTCGGCATGCAGCACATAGGCTTTGGTAATGCCATTCTCATCCTCGCATATATTCTCAAAACCTGCCGGGGTACCGTTATACCCGTCAGATATGATCATCTTACCCTTAACTATCAGGGCACCCACTTTTCTCCTTTTGCAGTATGAATTCTCTGCCCATATGGCTGCCATTTTGAGGTAGCGCTTGTCAAATTGTTTCTGCTTGTCACCGTAAGGTCTGAGCTTCTTTTTATCACCCATATTATTATCATTCAGGTCAAAAAAACGGTCATCAAAATTAGTCATAATAGCGTCCAAAACAAAAAATATATTGAGCCGGGGATTTTGGGGTCTGCTGCTTAACAAAACATTGGGCGGGTGTTTCTTCAATATAAATGTGATATATTTATGTTTTTAAAGATCGCATTAACAATGAGAAACCTGGTATTTGCTTTATTTTCAGCACTGATTATGGTGTCCTGCGGGAGCAACGATGTACAGGTCCAAAAGGAAGAGTGGGCCGCTAAGCCCGTTTCAGAGTGGCCTGACCTGGTATTTACAAATGATATACAATTTAAAGACACTACCTATAAAGGATTCGGGAATTCCTTCCTGCTTGATACAGGTGAGGATACCCTGGGTATTACCTGCAAGCATATCTTCCTGGCATTCACTCAGCACGACCTTCCGGTTATTGACCTGGGCAGTGATTTCCTGCAGTGGAAGGCATACCCTAAAGGAGAGGAGGATAGATATATGATCTTTGGCAGGATGATAAATGAGAACAGTGAAGAGGCGGTGGATGCTTTCAATACATTGAAGATTCGCGACTGGCTGCTGTTCGAGGTTCAGGATATGCCAGCAGCATTCACACCCCTGAAGATAAGGAAACAAGATCTGCAGAAAAATGAAATAATCTATAGCATCGGCTGGCCTTACAGGCAACAGGAAGGACTGCCATCGCTGGTTAAGATGCAGGTCTTCACCAATGAGGGACCCTATTATTATGTGAACACCTTAACTGAGAATGTTGACCCGGCCGGCAGGAGCGGATCACCGGTGATAGATACTAATGGCTACCTTGTAGGTATAGTCTCAGGTGCAGAAGGGAACCTGGTGGTGATAGGGAATGTTAATTACCTGGAACAATTCATTGGGAAATAGCTCACGGGCTTCAGCCTGTAGCACCGTTTTTCTGCCTGCCGGGTGACTGACTGAAAGACCTGAATAAGCAATAATAGCAGATGACAACATATATTATTTTCACAGCTCTCAGCATTCCGGTGATTATAATTTCATGGAGAACGCTGTTTGATACACGATCACATGGTTTTTACCGTTTCCTGGGCTGGGAATGTATCCTCTGGCTCTTTGCACACAATTACCCTTACTGGTTTCATAATCCCTTCAGCGTGAGGCAGATCTTTTCCTGGGTATTTCTCGTGTTCTCAGCGTATGTTCTTGTTGCAGGAATTGTTCAGATGAAGAAGGGCAGAGGGTCTGGCAGGGTTGGCAGGCAAAAGACTCTTTACAGGTTTGAAGAAACATCTTTACTGGTAGATACGGGGATATTCAGATATATACGGCACCCTTTGTATTCATCACTGCTCTTCCTGACCTGGGGTATTCTTCTGAAGAATATCTCTTTGCATCTGCTCATAATCAGTGTTTTCTCAACTGTATTTCTTATTGTAACCGCTCTTATTGACGAGAAAGAATGCAAGGATTATTTCGGAGAGGCTTACTACCTGTACATGAAACGTACCAGGATGTTTATTCCTTACCTGATTTAATGTAGAAGACCGGCTTTGCCCGTTTTGAATCATTCGCTTTTTCACGGGGAGCTCTTTATTCCCGGTTTAGTATATTGGATTTTAGAATATCTTTTATCTCTGTAACCTTTTCTTATATATTTGTATCAAAGGGACAGTAACCAAAAACAAATACAATTATGAACTGGTCTTACGCATTTGCGCAGGCACTGCCCTGGCTCGGATTTTTTGCAGCCATCACCCTTTCATGGATATTTTACCTTAAGGCAAGGAACAGGGAAAGGCTGGCCCTGATAGAAAAGGGAGTTGATGCTCCTGATGCTTTTAAAGCAGCGAAATTCCCCTGGCTGAAAATAGGTATTGTAATAATATCCATTTCACTGGGAGTTTTATTGGTTGTACTGGCAGTAATTCTTTTCCCTGATGCTCCCGTTATCAGGGATGCCATATTCTTGCTTATGATAATAATGGGCTTATTATTCGGCGGAATAGGAATGATTATTGCACACCAGATGGAAAAGAAGAATAAGGAATAAGTTTATGGATGAACTGTATATTAATAAAGTATTGGATGGCGACATTGATGCTTTCAGATATTTTGTTCATCAGTATAAAGACAGGGCCTATAACATTGCTTTCTCTGTGGTGAAAAATGAATTTGATGCCCGCGATGCGGTCCAGGAAGCCTATATTATTGCCTACCGCAAGCTTGGCAAATTCAGGGGAAAGTCGAAATTTTCAACATGGTTTATCCGGATAGTGATAAATGAGTCGCTAAAGCACTCTAATAAAAAAGCAGCCGTGGAAAGGGAAATCACCGGCAATGCAATTGAATCTGCTGATCCAGGTTCTGTCGACATACAGGATAAGCTGACCAGGGATCAGCAGAAATATTATATCGATCTTGCCATGAAGAATATTCCTTCCAATGAAGCACTTGCACTTGCACTTTTTTATATGGAAGAGTATTCAATCGAAGAAATCAAGGAGTTAACGGGATGGACCGAATCGAATGTTAAGGTGCTGCTGCACCGCGCGCGTAAGAGTATGTACGATGAATTGAATTTATTATTGTCGACTGAAAAGAAAACACTTTACTGATGGAAAAGAATAATAACCACGACCAATATTTCAGGGAATTGCTTTCGGGCAGCAGCAGGGAAATGCCTTTCAGTGACTTTGAAGAGGAGCTTATGTCAGAGATTGGCAGGGAGCATGAAAAGAAAGATTCCATCATCAGGAACATTAAATTATCATGGCTGTTTTTCTTCCTCGGATTGGTTTCCGGGATCACTCTTGTCGTTGTCACTCCGAAATTAACAGAAGGTTCTGCTGATTTGAACGGGAATATAATATATACCGCAATCATATTTATCTGTCTTTTCATCATTCTTTTTGCCGAGAAACTACTCAGGATCTCTTTTCACCGCGATAATTAGTCTTGCAGCATAACTACATTTTTCCTAATTTCGCCACGGGTTTGGTTTAACGCCCGGATGGCGGAATTGGTAGACGCGCTGGTCTCAAACACCAGTTCCTTTTTGGAGTGCCGGTTCGACCCCGGCTCCGGGTACGGATCAAGGAAAAAAGCGAAAGGCGAATGTTTTTCGCTTTTTTTTATGGATATACCGAGAAGTTGATGGCCACGTATGTCACAATCAATTAATATACTGCTGGGAATATTTTATTTACAATGATATCAATAATAGAGGACCAGTTTTCTCCTGCCTGCTCCCATGTAATGCCTGAAGTCCAGCATGTTGCTGTAACAACCAGCTCATTGTCCGGTACAATCATTATAAACTGCCCTCCCCAGCCCATGGCCATGATGTGTTTATGTCCACCCGAATACCCTATCCATATCTGGTAGCCATATTCAGATGAATAACCAACATTATGTGCAAAGGATATTTTTGTTGTAGTCATTTCGTTGATCCAGCTTGATGGAACTATTTGTTTTCCTTCATACATCCCCTGATTGAGGATAAGGTTCCCAAACTTCACCATATCTCGCGGAAGGATCCTAAGATTAGCCGGTCCGTAAGGATATCCATCGGGATCCTTAACCCATTCATAATCATTGATGTCTAGTGGGTTGAATAAATTTCCTATTGCAAAATCCAGGGTGTTCTGACCCGTGGCCTCAGTGATTATTACAGAAAGCAGGTGTGACGCACCATCACTATAGTTAAATTCTGTTCCGGGGTCAAATGCTAAAGGCAGATCGATTATATATTGCAACTGATTATCGGATTGCATCCAATCTGAAAATATGCTTTCAGGAGAAGTCCCGTTCCAGATATGTCCGGCTGACATTTTTAAAAGCTGATCAATTGTAATATTTTTACGGGTATTGTCAGGGAAATCAACTACTCCATCAAGATATGTAAATATGGAGTCATGAACACTTCCAATAAACCCCTTCTCAATAGCCAAACCTATCAACACTCCCGTAAAACTCTTGGTTACTGACATCACATTCTTAATGCTGTCTGCTCCATAACCATTATAATTGTAGTATTCTTCAGCAACGATAACTCCAGATCTGCTAACAATCAAACTTATGGACCCATTGACATTCTGCATTTCGTCAAAAGCCTCTATTAGCTGAGTCTCGTTAATGTTGAATTCTTCAGCAAGTGGAAAACGATGCCCACTCTCTTTCTTGCATCCACTTCCAATAGTAAACAGAAGAAAGATGAAAATTAATTGCATCCTTCCCCACCCATGATTACGTATATCAGGTTTTAACAATTTCATAAAATAGATTGTTTAATACTGATATATTGTGAATGCCTTATATATTAAAGATCCTTTAGATTCATAAAACCCTATCTGTATTTCAAAATTTAGTAATATTCTACCGAAAGGTCATCTGTATCTGTAAATCCCAAATTGTTCCGACAGGATTGTTAAAGTAAATCATAGCAATCTTCCTTTTCCTGGATTCTGTTG
>JAZBOI010000009.1:0-14717 GCA_036351095.1 Bacteroidales bacterium
ACCGATACGAGAAGAATAGCTTTTCGCAGGGCGATCGAGGCTGTGATGGATTCACTGCAACTCGATGCACTTATCTATCCCACATGGAACAACAAGCCGGCCAGGATAGAAGCCTTCAGGGAGGAATACAGGGGCGACAATAACCAGGTGATCGCTCCACATACAGGGCAACCTGCCTTCACTGTTCCCATGGGCTATTCCGAAGGAAACCTGCCTGCAGGCATCCAGTTCCTCGGGAGGATGTTTGATGAAGCAGGGCTGGTAGAGCTTAGCTATGCCTATGAACAGGGAACAGGGCACAGGAAAGCACCTTCAATTAATAATGATTGAATGATATCCTGAGTCAGAAAATTGAACGAAGGGGTAATGAACCTTGTAATCTATAGATCAGAAAGCATTTTTCCCCATTCATCTTTTAATTCATTATACCTGACAAATGCATCTTCGCCAAGCTTTTGTGGAACGCTTGTAACCATCTCGTAAAGGTATTCAATATGATCGATCAACATAGGTTTATCATATCTTCGCTTACCCTTACGTAAAAGAGAAAGACTGTTATTGATTTTCTCACTGGTAAGCCTGCTATCGGTTTTCTCCAGTTTCAATTCCAGGTTTGATATTTCTTCCCTTACCTGTATTATTAATTCAGCTATTTTAAGAGCAAGCTCTTCCTGTTTTACCAGGTCATCAGTTTGAACTCCAAATTCCTCAAGTTCAGGTGATATCATGTGATTGAACTCCCGTTCGTAATGCAAATCACCACATTTAAGTACAGCTTTATACTTCCCGGGAGCAACCAGGGGCCCTTTAAAAATGCCCTCATTATAAGGAATATAGTGATGTTTATCCCAGTCAATTCGATACACTCCCCATTCATCACAAGGTATTGATGAAACCTGTCTTTGAGTAGAATATACTGTTTTATTATCTTTCTTAATATCAAGTGTTAGTGTCATGTCCGGTTCATAATCCGGCAGCACGAAGTGTATTCTCTGTTCAGGAATATGTGTATCCCTGGGCTTAAAAAGTTTTGATTGATTATTATCGGGATCAAAATCCCTCAACAAACTTATATCATCCAGTATCCAGAATGAGCGACCCATTGTCGATAATGCCAGATCATCTCTTATAATACGGATATCTGTAACAGGTACTACCGGGAGATTTCTCTGTAAAGACAACCATGTATCCCCGTTATTGAAAGATATAAATAAGCCGAATTCCGTACCTGCGTACAGTAAGCCTTTCCTTACAGGATCTTCCCTGACCACTCTGACAGGGTAATCTCCGGGAATACCATTATTAGCATTTGATAATTTTGACCAGTTTTTACCATAATCATTTGTAAATAATATGTAAGGAGAATCATCTCCAAGGTAATCCCTGTAAACCGCATAATAAGCTGTACCCGGATCATGTGGCGAAGCTTCTATATTTGAAACCCTTCCGCCTTCGGGCATGTCTGGTGTAATATTATTCCACGTATTACCTCCATCCATGGTTACGTAGAACAATCCGTCATTTGAGCCTGACCATATTACTCCTTCCTCCAGGGGCGACTCCTCAATGGCATATAATACATTGTAATATTCCTCACCCGATATATCCTCATCAATTGGTCCCCCGCTTCTCATCCTGTACTCCGGTTTGTTTGCAGTAAGATCCGGTGAGATTACTTCCCAGTTTATTCCTCCATTGCTTGTTTTATGTATATACTGGGATCCATAATATACAATTTCCGGATTATGCGGTGATACCTCTACAGGAGTAACTCTCTGAAACCTGTAGCTTATATCAGAAGGGTGATTGCCATAAAGGCTTTCACCTCCTACGTAATAGAGATGTTCCACTCCCAGTTTCTTATTATAAATACTAAATTGTCCTTTACAATTAGAATATACAATGTTCGGGTCTCCCGGCTTTGGAACTACCGGTCCGGTCTCACAACCACCCAGCCTTTCCCAGAAAGTAATTTCATCAAGCTTATGATTATCGTTACTTGTAAGCACATTCAAATATGGCTGAGAACTGGGGACCCTGATAGTGGTATTATCCTGCTGACCTGAATACAGGTAATAGGGATACTGGTCGTCAACGTCACAGCTATACAGTTCAGCAGTCGGTTGATTAAAAACCGATGACCAGTTTTGGCCTCCATCCCTGGTGACTGAAGCCCCTCCGTCATTACCTTCTATCATGACCACAGGATTATTTGGATTAATCCACAGGTCATGATGATCCGAATGAGTAGTAGGAACCTTTTTCCATGATTTACCACCGTCAGCAGATTCCCAGAATATTTTTGTTCCCGACCAGATATTATCTGCATCCTTAGGATTGGCTGTCAGATTAATAAAGTAAAAAGGACGGTACATTATACTTTTATGTGTATTATCCGGCATCTCAACCTTAACCCATGTCTCAGCATAATCATCAGACCGGTAAAGACCTTCCAGGCCATCTGAAGCCTGTATCAGGGCCCAAACACGTTCAGGTTTATCTGCGCTCACTGCAAAATCTATTTTTCCAACAAGGCCGTCAGGTAATCCTTCGTTCTTTTTCTCCCAGGTTTTACCCCCGTCAATGGTTTTGTAAATGCCATCTTCTGCTCCTCCACTGATTATTGTCCATGGTTTACGTTCAGCACGCCACATTGCAGCATATATTATATCCGGATTTCCCGGAGCAAATTCCAGGTCCACCGCCCCAACTGAATCTGACAGGAAAAATACATTATTCCATGTCCTGCCACCATCAGAAGTATGGTATACTCCTCTTTCAGCCGATTTCCTGAAAGGTTGTCCCATTACTGCTATGTAAACATTATCAGGATCCTCCGGGTGTATGATAACTGAACCTATCTGTCCGGCATTCTTCAAACCACAAAAAGACCAGGTATTGCCGTCATCGCTACTTTTAAACATACCCTTACCTACTATTACATTGCTTCTTATCCCATCAGAACCGGTTCCAACATATATGATATCGGGATTGCTCTCAGAAACAGCAATAGCTCCTATAGAAGGTGTCGGAAAATATCCATCGGAAACGCAATCCCATGAATATCCATAATCATCACTCTTCCACAGGCCACCCCCGGTTGCTCCCATAAAAAACAGGTTTTCACGTTGTGGCACCCCGGCTACGGCTGTTACGCGTCCACCTCTTGAAGGCCCAATATTTCTGTATTGTAGTGGTGATAAAGGATTTACAGACGTAATGTGTAACTTCCCGGGTACCTGATATTCAGACATATGCTGTGCTGGTAATGATACGGATAAGCCCAGTACCAGGCTTACAATCATTGCAACTTTAAGTAAATTTTTCATAATTAACAGATGAAATTATTTTTCCTTACTGACCTCTTCAATATCCAGATGTTTCTTTTCAGAATGTGAAACAATAATGGTTCCCACCATGTCTCCCATTACATTGATAGTGGTTATTCCCATATCAAGCAGCCTGTATATACCTCCAACTATTGCTGCAATCTCAAGAGGCAGATTGAAAGCTTTTACGAAAATAAGAGCAATAACAAGACCTCCTCCCGGGATACCTCCGGATCCTGTTTCAAGTAGGAGTCCTATCATTATGATAGTAATAATGGAAGCAAGATCAAAATCTAAGCCTACTGCCTGGGCGGTAAATAGCAAAACTCCTATAAGCATTATTGCTGTACCATTTTTATTCAGCTGAGTACCCAGAGGCAGGGTAAAGGAGAATATATGATCAGGCAATTTGAGTTTATTTTCGGCTATTTCAAGACCCATTGCAAGGCATGCCCAGCTGCTACATGTTGCCACAGACGTTGCGTATAATGCGCCTGTCTGATTAAAGAACTTCCAGGGAGTCATCCTTGTGAAGAGATACAGAAGGATCATCAAGATAACAATCATTATAAGCTGAGTACCCCAGACTCCTCCAATAAAGATTGCCAGTGGACCAAACATCTGCGAGCCATATTCACCGAAGGTTGCGGCCATCAATGCACCAATGCCAAGTGGGCTGATCTTTAGTACCAGGTTTACCAGCTCGATAAATATTTTTGCTATCATTTCAAGTCCCTTTGAAATCGGGTCTTTATATTTTACAGGCATGCTTACTATGGTTACACCAAGTAAAACTGCAAATATCACTATCTGAACCATGTTGGCCTCAGCAAATGATTTAAAAACATTATCGGGAACCATATCCAGGAACATATCAACAGCATTCGGAGTTTCTCCTATATCTTCCGGAGGAGTACTGTTAAGTTGAAACCCGTGCCCGGGTCTGAGCCAGGTAAAGGTAAAATACCCCAGGATAAACGACATGGCTGATGTGCCGCCATAGAAGGCTGCTATCTTGACTGTTATCCTGCCCAGGCTTTTGACATCCCGTAAGCCTGTCAACCCTTTAAGCAGGTTGAAAAAAACGAGAGGTATTGCTGCCATCATAAGGAGCTTAATAAAAAGGTCTCCAAGTGGCTTGACAAATAATGCCTTCTCACCAAAAATTACACCGGCTAGAGTACCGATGACCATCCAAATCAATATCCTGGTACCAAGCGAAAGTGCCCGGTATTTGTGATAAAATATTAAGATTTTCTTCATTAATAGGTCTACCTGTTTAAATAGCTCAATGCTTCATCAAGCAATAGATCATAATAATTAAGATAATTGTCTCTTCCCTGGGGAATATATTTGTCAACCTGGGCCGGGTTACCTTCAAGTACTTCGCCATTTGGCCTGATGGTATGACCGATATCCCACATGAAATTAACCACGGGCTTTCCGCTAATTGGAAATACCAGGTCTTCATCCCATTCCCAGGTATTACTGTATCCTCCGGTTGACATACCCACAGTGTAGGCAAGTTTATTATCTATAACTATTGAAGCAAACTGGTCGAGGTGGGATCCTCCATGCGGACCGAAAAGGCAAACAGCATTACCGGTAAAATGCTTCTCAGCAGGGTAGATTATCCCATCAGAATCCTTTGGTAAGTGTGCCAGTTTGAAAGGAACATTATTCGAATAGTCATCGCCTCTCTCTATTGCCTCTGTAACATCGGTCCTGAGCCATTCAATGAGCCATGTGCCATCGTCCAGCAACTCGGTTACGCCTCCGTCCAGGACATCCCTGCGCTGTTCGTAGGCCTTCTCCCTTCTTTCGATAAATATTGGTATAACATCACTTATCTTAACATTCCCAAAAGTTGTTTTGAATTCTTTGGGGAACAGGCGTTGAACGGCATATGCTCCAAGCGAGCCGCCCCTTGACCTGGTTCCGTCCCAGATAATGTCATAATCAAGCATATTATTCTCAGCTGCATAATCCATGAGGAAATTCATATCCTCTACCAGGTTTTCCCTGAAACCATACCAGTCTATTAAAAGCACATTTTTATTTTCCGGAGATATGTAGATATCAAATGTCTCCCTGTCAAGCAGGCGTTCAAATCCACTGTATCTGTTTTCTCCGTGTGATTTGTAGGTGTCAAGCCAGTCGATACTTTCCGGGTCAAGATAAGGCAATGTGACAGTATATGTTTCACCTCCGCTTTTCTCCAGTTCCAGGACAATTTCATCATTGTCCATCGAAAGAGGATGCTGATGATTTTTAAGTGTCATCTCTTCGGCCACGCTTTTCCAGAGTCCCTTAATGGTTGAATACCTGGTATAAGGTCTTATCTCATCAAAGAAAGCCGGAAAGGATTTCCCGTTAACGCCGATAAGCTTATCACCTATCGCTGGTATATATTCTCCCGTATAATCGCTTATATTTTTTGCATAGTCACCTACGAAAAGGAAGTAGTCATTTTCTCCGGTATAATCAACCCTGAAAATTACAGGGGCTGCAAGATCTGTTGAATCATCAATTAAGAGACCACCATCTATTGTAGAAACACTCAGATGTCTGTCGCGTCTTGCATTACTAATCTTCATTAATACATTGAACAAGTCCTCATCCGTATCTGCCTTTATCATTTCCTCGCGGTATGCCATCATTTCTTCCAGCGGATCAAAGGCCATAATCTTGTTTTTAATGGGAGAAAACGCTTCACGTGTCTTTGTCTTCTCGATAATATATTCAAAAAGTTGTTCCCTGTCTTCAGGTGTACTGGTATTAGATTGCCTGTTTGAACACGAGCCAAGCAATAAAGACAGGAAAAATATCCATACAGTTATACTTTTAATAATTTTCATTGCACTTTATCTTTTTAGAGATTATCAATAAATTCTTTTATCCTTGCCAGTCCTTCCCTGTTGTCTTCCCAGGTCTTGGAACATGTCATCCTGAAATAGCCCTCTCCATTTTCACCAAAAGAGGAGCCATGCACCAGGGCAACTTTCTTTTCCTTGAGCAGTTTTTCAACAAATTCCTTCGATGGAATACCAAGTTGAGAAATATCGGCCCATACAAAGAACGCGCCTTCCGGTACCGGGCACTTTATTCCTTTGATACTATCAAGCTCCTCGGCAACGAACCTGGTCTTTTTCTCCCACTCACTCCAGTATTCAAGTACAACTTCCCTTGGTGGCTCCCTGAAAGCTATCGCTGCAGCTGCCTGAACAAATGAATTACAGCTCGTAATAAGGTGTTGCTGAAGTTTGTATAGCGAAGATATAATATCCTTATGTGCATATATATAGCCAATCCTCCAACCTCCCATTGAAAAACTTTTTGTCAGGCTTGTTAAGGTTACGGTTCTTTCTTTCATCCCCGGCAAATTACAGAGGTTAAGATGCTTCCGTTCTCCCCATGGTATCCTTTCATATACTTCATCACACAGTACGTAAAGGTTGTGTTTTTTAGCGACATTTGAAATTATATCAAGATCCTCCCTGTTATGAACTACTCCTGTTGGATTCTGAGGTGAATTGAAGAGTATCGCTTTTGTTTTGGAGCTAACTGCGCTTTCAAGATCATCATGGGTCCAGCGAAACTTATTCTCAGCTTTTAAAGGAACAGCAACGGGTATACCTCCAAGATAATAGATAAGCTGCTTATAGCTTGGGAAGCAGGGATCTTCTACAATTACTTCATCACCCGGGTTAATGAGAGCCAGGAAACTAATTGTTAATCCCTGTTTTACGCCCATGGTAGCAATAATTTCAGATTCAGGATCAGCAATAATGGCATTTTCTCTTCTTAATTTTTCAGCAATGGCATAACGATAATCGGTTGTGCCAAGTGCCATTGTCTGGTGTGTATCGCCTGCTTTCATTGCCCTTACAGCCTCATCAATAATATAATCAGGTGTAGGTTCAAAGGCCCTTGCAGCTGAAAAGTCATATACAACTTCCCCGCTTTCCCTGAGTTTTGTTGCGATATCAGCAATGCCGACGGTAGAGGACTGTTTTGAATTTGTAACCCTGTCAGATATTCGTATTATTTCTTTCATCTTAGTTATTTAAAGAAACCCTAATGATTTATTCAAGTTAGTTTACAGCAATAAGTTGATAAAAATATATTTTTTTCAACTTATGCTAACATCCTCCCTGTAAATCATTAGGGTTAATATTTATATTAAGCATATTATCCTCAGAATCCTACAATTGCTATCTTATCAAAATAAACAAATTCTCCACCTGAACTGGTCCTGAATATTATTACAAGCTTCCCGGTTTTCATGTTATCAGGGTATCCGGAAATAGTAGTCCACTGGCCGATCATGGATTCACCTGATGGAGTAAATACTTCATCCTCACCAGCACCATAGCCCCCGGTTATTTCAAATAATTCTTCATCACCATCTTCAGTACGCCATACTGCTGTGAAATAATCGTCATCTTCGAATGATGAACCCGTAGTGAAGTAGAAACCGACATCAACCCTCAGAATAGTCATCCCGGGATCCAATGTAATCTCGTCGAATTCGAGATTCAGCTCACCGTCACAATCCTCAGAAACGTATCCCTGTGAACCATCATAGAAAGCACCAACACCATCATCAAGGTCCGTGATATCAATCACACCTAAATGTATATCGTCATCCCCTCCTTCGTCCCCTTCGGTATAATAGAGGTCAAATCCCATTTCTCCTCCTACCGATATATAATCAACTGGATTTTCTCCGGGATGATTGGGTAAAGAAGTACCTTCGGGAGTTCCTGCCTCGGGAACATTATATTTCCCAAAATCTGAGACAACTGGTTCTTCAAAACCGGTATAACCGTAAAGATTAAAATCATCCTCAGATATTGTGACTGACAACTCCGGTCCGTATTCGCCATCCGGCCCCCCGAGATCATAACCTCCTGCATCTGTAATGGAAAACAGGACTGTCCTTCTGCCTGCAATCACAGAGTTGTTAATAACGGATTCGATAAGAGTAACTTCGACTGAGGCCGATCCAGCAGGGATTGTAGCAGAACCACTACCCGCCGGAAGAGTATAATCAACCCCTTCACTGGCATCATCGGAGCTTACAGTATAAGTGATTGTTACAGGATTCGACAGGGGCCTTGATGAAATAAGTATTTCAGCACTAACACCAGATCCTGAGTCTTCATCTACCATAATTGAATTGGTTTTGAATCCTACCCATGTAAAATCATCAGGTATTACAAATTCATTCTCCTCAAAGCAGGAGACAGTTACTGTTGAAAGCAGCAACATCAATATATATATCCTTATGTTTTTCATAATACGAATTATTTCTATTAGATATTAATATCCGGGATTTTGCTGCTCCCGTATAACAGGATTAGCATTAATCTCATAAATAGGTATTGGCCAAGCATAGAGGTTGGTAGGATAGGTCAAGGCACAGTTACCGTTGGTCAATGTGCAATCTGCCCCCCGTGTAAATCCTCTTTGCAGTCTCTTTAAATCAAATAGCCTGTGTCCTTCAAATGAAAGCTCCTTTCTTCTTTCCGTAATAATGTCTTCGATTAACTGATTACCGGCAGAAGTTATTTCAGAGGCATTGGCCCTGTCTGTAATACTCTTTAAAAGGGTAAGGGCTCTGGCCTCGCTGCCAACCCTTGCTTCACATTCTGCAGACATGAGAACAAACTCTGACAGCCTCATAACAGGGATAGCATGCGCGTCTGCATTGAGACCAAGACTTCCCGGGTATTTATAAACATGGCGGTCAGTAGCCGGTGTGGCGGGCTCATCTACGAACCAGTTATTCCTGAGGTCACCTGCCTCAAATAGAGCCAGCAGGTCGGCAGATGCACCATGTGCCGCATTACCGTCATTAGCAAGGTAAATATCAATTAATGACCTGTTCGCAAAATCTCCGTCGTCCTCATCCACTTCAAGCTGAAAAATGGCTTCATCCTCCACTATTGGCGCGAGGCGATACCATTCATCCAGGAAATCAGTGGGATCAGTAAATGATGGAGGTATTTTTTGTGTAATTGTATAATCAGACAAACTGTATGGTCCGGTCAGTATTTCATCTGAATCGTCAAGGGCATTAATATAATCACCCATGTAAAAATACATTCTTGCCCTTACTCCAAGGGCTGAATAATAATTAATAAAGAATATATCATCACCCGATCTGAAGTTCTCAATTTCAGATCCATCAAGGGATTGCAGTAGATTTATTGCTTCATTAATATCAGTCATTGCGTAATCGTAAACCTCGGCCATTGTATTTCTTCCCGGATCAGTGCCCGGCACTGATTCGAATTGATAGGGTACCGCGTAATGGCTCTGGTCTGCAGTAAAGTTATAGTCCTGGGCATAAATCCTGGTCAGGTCAAAATGGGTCATTGCCCTGACTGCCAGGCATTCAGCCCTCACTCTATTATCAAAATCCTCACCAAAACTGACTTCTTCAAGGCGGCCCAGAATATTATTTACACTCGCAATGGTGAAATAACCATCAGTCCAGAATTCATTTGCAGTATTATTTGCGTTTATATCCAGTGAATATGCATAAGGTAGCCTGTCCCAGCCTGTCCCAGCAGACTCTCTGTCAGCCGGCCAGTTTCCATTGTCAGTTGCTGCATCGCCAATTACAATAAACTCGGTGCCAAAATACCCGGCTTTTTGTAAGGATGAGTAAACACCATTAAGTGCAAGTACTACATCTTCCTGGCTGTTTAATGCTGCTTCTGGTGTAAGAAGAGTTTTTGGCTGGAAGTCGAGGAAGTCTTCGCAGGAATAGAAGATTCCTGATAAGATTATTAATATAGATATCAATTTTTTCATGATTGCTCAGTTTAAAATTTTGCATTTATGCCAAAAGTGATTGTCCTGGAAGCAGGATAAACATCATCATCTTCTTCTGCTCCGGTTGTAACATTTAAACCCCCGTATTTTGTAAAGGTCAGAACATTAACACCATTTACGCTCAGAGTCAGATCTGAAAGGCCTATGTTGGAAATCAAGCTTTTAGGGAAAGTATACGATAAGCTAAGATTTCGGAGTCTTATATAGGATGCATCTTCGAGCCACCGGCTTGACGGTCCGGGATCTGTATATGTTGCATCCAGCCTTGGTACATTAGTAATATCCCCGGGATTCTGCCATCTCTCCAGGTCATCAACAGACATGTTTGAACCTCCGCCGCTACCGCTCATCATAAGATCCTGGTAGAGTCCCCTGAAAATTTTACCTCCATACCTGAAGTACAACAACCCGGACAGGCGGACACCCTTGTATGAGAAACTATTTTCAAAGCCTCCATAAAATCTTGGTGCAACCATCGGGTTAGTCCCCTGTACTCTAACTTCAGCATTGCTGTAATCATATGTTACCTCACCTGTTTCAGTGTAATAAAGAGGCCTGCCGGTAGCAGGATCTACACCTGCATATGTTGGCATGAACCACTGGTAAGCAGGTTGCCCTTTTATATGTGCCACCCTGCTGTTTACAATAAGTGTATCAGCATCAGTTGTTAATGACACTACCTCGTTTGAATTGGCAGTAAGGTTAAGGGTGGTTGTCCAATTAAAATCTGCAGTTGATATATTACTAGTTGTCAGGACAAATTCAATCCCGTTATTCTTAATTTCAGCAATATTATCTATTATACTGGTGTATCCTGAGGTTACCGATATTGGTCTGTTTGATATTAAATCGATTGACCTGATATCGTAATATTCAAGACTAAGCATTATTCTGTTATTAAATAAGCCCAAATCAAAACCAGCATTAGCCTGGGCACTTTGTTCCCACTTAAGATTAGGGTTGCCAGGTGTGTTGATTACCGTTCCGGGATTTGGAGCACCAGGCAGATTGTATGCACCGCCGGGGCTGTAAGTATTCCTCCAGGCAAAATCGCCTGAATTGGGATTGCCGGCAATTCCATAGCTGGCCTTCAGTTTCAGGTTTGAAATAAAGTCAATTGATTCAATAAAAGGCGACTCTGTAAGTGAATAACCGGTGCCCAGGGCATAAAAATTACCCCAGCGGTTACCGGGCCCGAAAACAGATGATCCATCACGCCGGAATGATCCATGCACAAACAACCTTTCCTGGAAAGTATAATCTATCCTTGTAAAAACGGATAACAGGGTATTTCCGTTATAGGAATAACCAAGCTTACCAACCGATGTAGCCTGACCGGCTGCAAAATTATTTATAGCATCAAATCCGAAAGTCGTCGAACCAGCCTGAGCAACTTCCGCCACATACTTGTACATTTCTGTTCCTGCAAGGAATTTAATGTTATTATCCGCGTTTATATTCCATAAGTATTCTGCAACAGCATTATAATTGGAAGATATGGTTTGGTACCATGACTGATCTGATCTGCCACCTTCCGTCTCTCCAAGGTAGTATTTAGACATAAACTCTTTCCTGGTGGCATAACTGAAATCGTAAGAGGCAGATGCCCATATTTTAAAATTCTCAAAAGGAGTATAATTAACCCTTAGTGAAGGAAGGGCGCGGTATTCCTCAAGGTGATTCTCTGTAAGCTCTGCAACCGCAACTGGGTTGTGACCGGCATTTGAAGGAAGATCGAAATTAAATCCCAATCCATTATAAACAAACGGGGTATTTTCATCTGCGTAAATCGGGCTAAGCGGGGATACCCTGTATGAACCCGAAAGATTCCCGGATCGTCCTCCTCCGCCTCCTCTGCGATCAAACCTGTTGTTAACCGAACCAAGTAATTTAAGTTCAAAATTGACTTTTTCTGTTACCTTGTGATTCAGGTTAAGCCTGCCGGTATACCTCTCGAAATTGGTGCCCAGCACGGTACCGGTCTGATCAACATATCCAAGAGAAAAATAGTAAGTTGTATTATCACTTCCACCGTTAAGCGATAATTCATAATTCTGTGTTGAACCGGTCCGGGTAACAGCGTCGAACCAGTCAGTATCATAATAATTTCCTCCCAGCGGAAGATATAATATCCCACTGCCCGGATTATCAGGGTCAATTCCCCCATTTATGGCAGCTTCCCTGTAGTATTCCAGATACTCGTCCCTGTTCATTAACCTGAAATCATTCGGGTTTTCCAGGTCAGAGAATCCATACTGGGCAATAAAACCAATTTTGGTTTTACCGGGCTTTCCTTCTTTGGTAGTAATGATAACCACCCCTGCAGAAGCCCTGGATCCATAGATAGATGTGGCAGCAGCATCCTTCAGGAATGTTATTGATTCAATATCATTCGGATTAAATGAATCAAAATTTGAAGCAGGAATACCATCAATAACATAAAGGGGTGAACCTGAACCAACAAATGTACCCAGACCACGGATAAGTATTGAAGCCGATGATCCCGGCTGTCCATCCGAATCAGTTACATAAACACCTGCGGCGCGTCCCTGCATCATTTTCACAGCATTTTCCTGGGGTACGTTTTCGATGCTCTCAGATCCTATCGAGGTAAGTGATCCTGTGAAACTCTTTCGCGTTGTTTCACCATAGCCAATTACGACTACCTCATCCAGCATCTCGTAACTTTCTTCCAGTACAACATCAATTACATTCTGTGTACCAACCTCAGCCTCAAAAGTAGTGTATCCAACAAAAGTAAAGACAAGTGTATTTCCCTCATTGACGGTGATTGTATATTCCCCATCAGTGTTAGTGGTGGTACCGGTCATAGTCCCTTGTACAACCACATTAACTCCCGGAAGCGGGCTGCCGTCAGCAGAAGAAGTAACCCTGCCTGTTACTGTTCTTTGTTGCCCCATAACATGTATTGGTATTAAAAGCAACATCAAGGAAAAGAATAACAGTAGTTTTTTCATTTCACTATTTTTTCATGGTTTAGATTAAATAATTTTGTAAGTTATTAGGTAAAGGATTAGCAATTTAAAGTATAAGGGGCTATTTAGTGTCATATTTATACCAGAAGATATTTATTTTAGAATAATTCAGAATAATTCTGTATATTTGATTATATTTCAAATGCTTAACAATTCTTTAAAGGGAAAGGGAAATTATGCAAAAAGAATATGCACAGAGGATAAGTATTATTATTGAATATCTAAAAAACAATAAAATATCTCAATACGAGATCGAAGACAGGCTTAACTATACATCCTTGAGCAAAGCGAAGAACTTCGAAAAATATCCCCAGACTATTATTGAGAAACTCAGCAGGAAAGAGCTATATGAAAAGCTTTTGGATGAATATGGACTGGACTATGATGAAAAAAGTGGACAGGTAACACCAGGGGATATTAAAAAGTCAAAGGATCCTGATGATGAGGACCAGTATTTCATTATGTATTATTATGCGTTTTTAAGAGACCTGATTGCCAGGGCAAGGGTAAGGGTCATTAATAATAAGCACGCCATTATTGATTACCAGTATGATGAGCACTGGGAGGGGACATATGAAATAATCGAAAACTATACCTTTATTTCTGTTCAGAAGCAAGGTGAAGTAACTCCTGTCAAGAAACTTATTTGTCTGTTCAGCGGGACAAAAAAGATTGGTCGCCCCTTTCTGATTGGTACATACAGTACTGTTAAAAGGGACGGAATCCCTGCAGCAGGTAAGGTCCTTTTTGAACGGGTTGGTAAAAACAGTATAAACAATAATTTAAAATCACAGGTCGACCACAGGATTGCAAATTTTTTATTTAACAAAGTGTTTGTAACCGAAACCTTTACACCCAATACACTTGATGATATGCCAACGGGTTACTGGATGATAAAAAAATTTGCTTCTCAGTTTTACCTGTTTTATCCAAATATGAAACGTGAACTGATCAGATCTGAACTCACATGCTATGAAAATTCCAGGGCCGTTTTGATAATAAAAGGTATGAAGTATTCAGGGTTCATGCAACCTGTGGATAACCATACCTTGCGTATTGAACTTAGCTCAAAGACGGGGTTCTCACAGCTCTATTCAGATAATGTTATACTTTTTATAAATACGAACAAGGCCAACTATGATCCATTTTACCTTGTTAATGGTATAAGTAGTGCCCTTGAGCAAAGGCATAATTCATTTTCCTGCATGATGATCGAAAAAGAAATCTATAAAAAACCCCCGGATAGCAAATCAGAGAAAATATTATCTAAGATTATTGGAATGAACAGTTCATCTAAACTTTAAAGGTTCTTTAAGCTTTAGCTGTGAAAGTCATACCTTCGACTATCAGGTAATGACTTTTACAGGCTTAGAAAATTAATTTCGACCAGGATCAGAAGTAAAACGATTAAACGATACAACAAATTAATAATGAAAAACCTCACAAAAATTCCCGGAGTTGGCAAATCAATTGCAAGCAACCTCTGGCATATAGATATAAAGAAAGTGGAGGACCTGAAGGGACAGGACCCCGAAGTACTTTACGA
>JAZBOI010000010.1:0-4013 GCA_036351095.1 Bacteroidales bacterium
AGGGGATAATGTAAAAATTGTAAGCCCGGGTTATGTCGAAGACAAGGATATTGATATTCCGGAGGATGATTCTGAAAATAAACAGGAAACCGTCGTATACGTGCTTGTCAATGACCGTCTGGCAGGAATGATAGCTATGGCAGATGAGATACGCCCTGAATCATATGAGGCAGTTAAAACCCTGAAAAAGGCCGGACTGAAATTATACATGCTGACCGGTGATAATGAAGAGGCGGCAAAAGCAGTGAGTGATGAACTCGGGCTTGACAGATATTATGCCGGCCTATTGCCGGAAGATAAGCTTGAGAAAATAAGGGAATTTCAGAAAGAGGGTGAATTTGTTGCAATGACAGGAGACGGTATCAATGATGCTCCTGCACTCGCTACGGCCGATGTCGGTATAGCTGTCGGGAGCGGTACAGATGTTGCAGCGGAAACAGCTGATATTATACTGGTAAAGAGTAATCCTTCCGATATAGCTTCCCTGATAGTCTTCGGCAAAGAGACATCTAAAAAGATGAGGCAAAATTTTGCCTGGGCAACAGGATATAATATAATAGCCATTCCCCTGGCTGCCGGGGTGCTCTATAATGCAGGGATAATTATAAGCCCTGCCCTGGGTGCCGTCCTGATGAGCCTCAGTACGGTCATAGTGGCTGTCAATGCCCAGCTTCTAAGGAAAAAAATGAACACCGGCAATCAATAAGCCCCTTCAGTGTGAAATGAGCTTTTCATACGACCTCATGGAATAAGGTATCCGTATCAATACCCATGCAGATATTTTTAGTGCAGATATCCAGCGGCCGGACCCATCATTTTCACATTGAAGATTATTGTCATAACTTAGCCCTAATACACTAAGTCCTGCACAATGAAAATTTCAGTTCTGACAGAAAATGCGCCCGGCACATTCACGGCAGCCGAGCATGGTCTCTCCTATCTTATTGAACACGACGGGAAAAGGTTATTGTTCGATACCGGCCAGAGTGATCTCTTTCTCCGAAATGCCGCAATTATGGGTGTTGATATGAATAACATAGATGCAATAATCCTGAGCCATGGGCATTATGACCACGGGGACGGCCTGCAGTACCTTGATGGAGGGCAGCTCATATGCCACCCGGGGTGTTTCGTAAAACGCTATGGCAGTGGAGGGAAAAGGTATATAGGGCTGAAATGCCCGGAAGAGGAAATAACAAAGAAATTCAGGCTGCTGAGCTCCGCTGAACCATATACTGTAAGTCCCTCTATTATTTTTCTCGGGGAGATTCCCCGCATCACTCCCTTTGAATCCAAAACCACCGGCTTTGTCTTTGAAGATGGCAGCCCGGATTTTGTAAAGGACGACAGTGCCCTGGCATTGATAGTTGACGAAGGGATTTTCGTTGTGACGGGTTGCGGACATGCAGGAGTGGTAAATACACTTGAGCATGCAAAAAAGGTAAGTGGCCATCAAAAAATCTCCGGCATAATGGGTGGATTCCACCTTAAGGAAAATAACAATCAGACACGGGAAACAATAAAATACCTTGAAAAAGAGGGCGTGCAAAACGTCTATCCCTCCCACTGTACGGCCCTGCCTGCACTTACTGCCTTCCATGGTGTTTTTGGCAATAGACAGCTTAAAACGGGTGATATCATCCCATTCTGACAGATAGGTACTATACTTATTCTTTTTTTCTAAATTTATACGGTGCAAAAGCGGGATTATGAAAAAAGCAGCATCTGCCTGCATATTGTTTTTTCTGTCACTCTGTTCCTACGGCCAGGAAGGGATTCCCTATATAAGCTATTTTGATGAGAATACTGATATTGAAGTCCAGAACTGGTCAATATGCCAGGACAATGATAATATGATGATCTTTGCCAATCGCCGTGGCCTGCTCACCTACGACGGCTATAGCTGGAACTTAATACAACTGCAGCACATACCTGTTACACTTCGTAAATGCCCCTCAAATAACAGGATATACATGGGCTCAAGTGATAATTACGGCTTGCTTGAGAAGAAACCAGGTGGCAGCTATCAGTACCTCTCCCTTTCGGGAGATACAGCCAACCCGGGACTTATAACCAATATTATTTTTACAGATACCACGGTCATATATTATTCAGAGAAGAGCATCAGTGTGCATAAGCTGGATAATACATCCGATTTCAAACGCTGGTATGCTGAACCCGGCTCTCCCTATACAGGGATGATTGCCCACCTGGGCAAGCTGTTCTTCAACCTTAAAGGCGAAGGACTGTTCCGCATTGAATCTGACACACTTTTTCCTATCGTTACGGGCTATCTTACTGAAAACAGGGAAATATTGTTCTCCATCCCTTTCGATGATGATAAAAAACTGTTGGGGACCGATGATAACAGGCTGCAACTGTTCGACAGGATAAAGTACTATGACTTCGAGATAAGCAGACCTGAATACCTGCAGGAAAATATACTCAGCGATGCTGTTTTTATCTCTGATTCACTGCTGGCCCTTTCAACACTCTACGGAGGCATACTCGTTGTCAACAGGGAGACAGGCGATGAAGTGGCACTGCTCAATTACCAGAACGGCCTGCCCGATGATGAGATTTTTGCCATGAATACGGATAACAATGACGGTTTATGGCTGACCCATGGTTACGGCATCTGCCGGGTCGATTTCAACCTGCCTGTCTCATCCTTCAGTTATTACCCGGGACTGGAAGGTGTTGTTACCACGGTGCTTTTTCACAGGAACAGGCTCTACGCCGGCACAAACCTGGGTCTTTTTTATCTTGACCAGGTACGGGAATATGATAAGAAGGAAATCCTTTACAGGGTACCCCCCTCTTCAATGAAAAAGCAGGAAGAAAGACCTGCAGGCCGCCAGGAGGAAAAAGACAGACCCGCGGCACTTGAAGAAGGGAAAAGAGGCGAAGGAGGCATTCTTCCCGGTAAACCGGTAAGGAGATTTCTTAATATGTTGTTCGGCCGCGAAGAAGAAGCTCCGGAAAAAGCTACAGGAAAAGCTGCAGAAGAAGCTGCAAAAGAAGCTGCAGAAGAAACGGCCGGGGAAGAGGAAACCATGGAAGAGGTACGTGATCAGAAGCCTGCCTATGACACCAGAACGATAAGCGTACTGAAATCAATAAATTATGTTTACAGGGAAATAGAGGGGATAGATAACAGAATTAAGCAAATGCTGCCGGCCGGAAAAGGCATCCTGGCACTCAGCAGCTCAGGATTACATTATATTGAAGATAGTACAGCAAGCCTAATACTGGATAACCGGCTGATAAATGCAGTGGGTAAGGTAGATGATGATAACTTCATCATTTGCAGCACCGACGGGGTAAGCACCCTGGTGAGGAACAGCGGGGCTGGTGGTAGTGGTGCAGGTGGTAGCGGGCCGGACAACAGTACAAAAAGGAGCGGTGATCCTGTGAGCAGGGACAGGCTGGGCATTAACCCCTCGAACCCCGGTGAATGGAAAGCGGGCAAAACGCTGGAAGGCATTGAAAAGCCTGTATACAATGCATTTGCAGCAGACCGGTCAACATACTGGCTGGGAACGGTAAACGGAGTGATCAAACTTGAAGGATCATGGGAAAGAGCTGATTTTGAAATAAAGGAATATCTCTTCCCCCGGGACTACCCTGTGGAATACAGGGTGGCAGGGGTTAACGACAGCATTTATGCCTTTGCTGAATCAGGAATACTTGCGTATTCCCCTGCAAAGGATGCCTTCATCCCCTATCAACATCCTGAAAAGAAAATCACGGGTGACAGGAAGTATAAATACATACTATCTGAAGTGAATTACCCGCTTATCCTTGCTGATGATGGATGGAGATTCCTTGATTCCGGTCTCCCCTACATAGAAAAAACCGAAAGCATCCTAAGGCTTTTCGATGATCCGGGCTTCATTAGCATTGATGAGAACCGGTCAATATGGATAGCCGACAGTAAAAACAATATTTACAGGATCGAAGCGGGCAGCAAAGATGCCCTGGAAACTGAATTCAATATGTATATATCCGGG
>JAZBOI010000011.1:0-8124 GCA_036351095.1 Bacteroidales bacterium
AAATGAAACCTGCCACCCATGGCTGATACCTTATCGGGATAGTCAACTCCCAGTGCCCAGCGGCACACATCAATCTCGTGAGTAGCATTGTTCAGCAGCTCACCCGTGCCCCATCGCCAGAACCAGTGCCAGTTATAATGCACTATATTATCACGGTAAGCTGTGCGTGGTGCCGGTCCCTGCCACAGGTCCCAGTTAAGCCAGCCGGGCACCGCTGTGACTTTTCCCTTACCAATTGGTCCGCGCGTGTTATCATACCAGGCCTTTCCGAAATAAGGCCTGCCAATGTCTCCCTTCTTTATTCTTGCAACAGCCTCAATGCTCGTGGGTGCTGAACGCTGCTGGTTACCCATCTGTATCACCTTGCCCGTCTGCCTGTAAACCTCTGTAAGTATTTCATTCTCACGAATATTATGGCTTGATGGCTTCTCAAGGTAGACATGCTTGCCTGCCCTCGCTGCCATTACAGCCATCGGTGCATGCCAGTGATCGGGCGTGGCAACGGTAATGGCATCAATAGATCTATTTTCAACAATCCTTCTTATATCCTCCTCGCCCACGGGCTTGCTGCCATTGATTTTCTCAACCTCTTCCACACCCTTTTTTACTGCCCTGCTGTCCACATCACAGATATGCGAGATAGCACCGCCGGTACATGCCAGGACAGACCGGATATTATCCAGGCCCCTGCTGTTGACCCCAACGGCAGCAAAAACCACCCTGTCGTTAGCACCAACAATACGGCGATAGCTTGCCGCACTCATGCCCATGCCCCCGATAGTGAGTCCTGCTCCTGCGAGGGTGCTTTTCTTAATAAATTCCCTTCTGCCTGTTTTCATTGCTTCAATATTTTAAAGTTCCTTTATTTTGATGCTTCTGAAGGACACCTCGGTGCCCTCATGGTTCTGCAGGAGAATATGTCCTTCTTCCGCCTCCCCAAAGCCTGGTACATCCCTGAACTTGCTCCCTGCAACCAGGTCTTTCCACCCTTCACCTTCCCTTTCATACTCAAGGGTCATCTGGTTGTTCAGCCAGTGCTCAACATGGCTGCCCCTAACCACTATCCTTGCCCTGTTCCATATGCCGGGCCCATTATCCCGGGGACTGGCAGGGCTGATAAGATCATACAGTCCCCCTATCCTTTCATTGTCGCGTAAGGAGGGGAAGGCCCTGGCATCAACAATCTGGTACTCGCAGCCCAGGTCGTAATGCGGATCGTTCTCCCTGTCGCCGCTAATAAAATATTTGATACCGCTATTTGCTCCACGTGCATATTTAAAATCAAGGATAAGCTCGAAATCAGCGAAAGTATCATCTGTTATTATTTGTTTTCCGGGACCGGTCCTCTTTATCTCTCCTCCCTCGATCAGCCATCCTTCACCGGGAAAATAACTATCGTCAACAGAGCGCCATCCCTCCTTCGTGCTACCGTCAAAAAGTAAGGTCCAACCCTCTTCCCTCTCTCTTGAGCTCAGTGCATTGACAAGGTAACTGTTCTGGGGAATCTCCTTTCTGTATGGAGTGGCATATGCTCCGGGATCATCAGTAATTATCCTCATATTTTTAAAAATAACCTTCTTACCCACCTTTGTGCTGTCATTACCAATACTGTGCACCTGCAGTGCTATAAACCCGGAAGCTGTCATATCGTCGATAAGATCAGCACAGGGTACACCGTTGCACCATGTACGTATACTGTTACCAATAGCCTCCACCCTGAAGTGATTGAACTGACCGTTCACAAAGGCTTTCCTGCCTTCCTGGTTACGGTCGAGCGGGTACAGCCACATACGCCTTGCCTCGTCATATATACCTCCAGACCATGCCCTTGGCTCCGGGTCGATCTCAACCTGGTAACCATGAACCCTGCCATTAGAATATTCAGGCAGGCTATGGCTGCGTATCTGGACACCTGAATTCATTACCGGGTCCACCATCACATCGTACTCAAGTATAAAATCGCCGTAATGTTCCTTCGTACATAAAAAGGAATTGGGCGAATCAGCCACGCTTATTCCTTCAATACTCCCGTTTACAAGATTGTATTCCGCATTGCCGTTAAGCTGTTCCCAGTTATCAAGATTATCACCGATAAGATCGGTCCACGGATTTTTCTCCTTGCAGGAAATCACCGTTACGGCTACAAAAAATAATACAATTAGAGATTTTCTCATTCGTTTAAAAATTTTATTTTACTATAAATGAAGAAAATAGAAATTTTCTTCACCCTTTAAGCGCTTCGCTCTCCTATTAACTTTTTTAATCATTTCCTTTTTTTCCTGAAGGGCCATACCACAAAATTAATTATTAAACGCACCACCCAGAGCAGTATGTATAGTACCAGTGTGAGGATGAACACCACGTGTAACTGGCTGAGCAATTCAATCCAGGCGGTATCATGTATTATAATGCCTGTAATATTAATAATAAACGACAGGATAAACAGTGACGCCAGTATAATAAGCTCATTTATGATACGCTTTCCTTTTATTACCAGGTCTTTCATATATTTTAAATTTTATTCACCGATTTTTGTTTTGCCGGCAGAGCCGGTTCCTTATGCGCAGGGTCCAATGCAAAAAAGTTACATCTGCTTCTTTTTAACAGCTTATCACAAAATATACTCTTCAGGAAAAGTTATCAAAGCACCCTTCTTAATAGCTTCGTTGCCAAGTACGGCAGCTATTGCGCCATAATATGCTTCCCTCAGCAGAACATCACTGTGACGTTTTTCCCTTATCATCTGCGCAAAACCTTCCATCTCAAGAGCTGTACCATCATCTTCAAGGTCCACCTCGTAGATATATTCGCCCTTATATTCCTTAGCCGTTTCGGGTATCCAGCTTTTGCCCCCGAGCGGCAGGGGATCAAATATCTTATGTTCAATGTTATTAAGAAGCTGCAGGATGCCCGGTGCCGGCGGTGGATTCTCGGAATACATTTTCCCGGCCTCAAGCTCCATGGTGCCTTTCGGGCCCATGATCTGTTCTTCCAGCCCGTAGTGGGCATTGCTTATCATGGAGTCATAAATAAGCGTTGATCCATCGGGGTATTCATATACAAGGTTCACGTTATCAAACACCTCCCTGCCATCGTGCCAGTGATTGATACTTCCTGTTCCTGCCACCCTGCGGGGAAAATCCTTTTTAATAAAGTTTGCCACCTGTATCTGGTGGCTTCCCAGCTCGGTCATAAGTCCTTCTGAATAATCCCAGTACAGGCGCCAGTTAATTTTTCTTTCGAGCTCCGGGGCAGGCACTGCCCTTCTCCAGTCATTATTCCTGTGCCAGTAAGCCCTTATCTGTGTAATATTCCCCAGCTGACCCCTGTTTATCATCTCGAAGGCCTTCAGGTACCTCGGGTTGAACATCCTCTGGTGACCGATGAGCAGGATCTTACCCGTTTCAGCCTGTGCCCGGTACATATCCAGGCATTCGCCGGGTGTTTTGGCCATGGCTTTCTCACAGAATACATGCATACCAGCCTTCAGGGCATCAACTGACATCACTGCATGCAGGTGCAGTGGCGTGGCTATAATAATCCCATCCATACCCTTTGCTTCAAGCAGCCGCCTGTAATCGCTGAAAGCCTCTGCCTTACCACCGGCCTTTTGAATGCCCATATCAAGATTCGGCTGGTAGTTATCGCACACAGCCACCACATCCACTCCCGGTATGAGACTGATATGGTCCATCAGGTACTGACCCCTTGACCCGCTGCCTATAAGGCCCAGCCTCACCCTGTCGGCCGGATTCACCTGATCCCCGGCCAGGAGCACCGGGTCAGGAAAATGAGCACCCAGGAAAAGTCCGCCTGTAACAAGAGCTGTCTTCTGCAGAAACTCACGCCTGGATTGTTTATAAGTCATTTGCTTATCTTTAAGTTAATATGTAAATATAAACCCTGGTGGGCAGATTTAAAAAATTTCCTTTACAACATAATTCTTCCCTGTGTCATAAATTACAGCAAAAGCCTCCCTGCCTGTTCTGTCAAAGTCATCAGGCAGGCAGTCAGCATCTATCAGGAGGGCGGTTGACAGAACCTCGGCTTCAAGGGGATCATCTGAAATCACCGATACCGTGCGTGCTTCATCAATGCTTTCACCTGTACGGGGGTCGATAATATTTCCTGACGACCTGAATACACCTCTTTCATCAACAAAACCGGTCCCGGAGGTAGAGAGGCAATTATTGCTTAGCCTTGCAAGCCGTACTATTGTTGGCTTATTGTAAATATCGGCTACCGCGATAGGCCAGTGCTTGCCATGGGGATGTGTTCCCATAGCCAGTACTGTACTCTCCCCGAAACTGACCAGGGCATTATCAATACCCTCTGACAGCAAAATAGCCTTTACGCTCCTTATTCCCAATCCTTTACCAAATCCTCCCGGGTCAATAAAAACATTTTTCCCGCGATACCTCACGCTTCTCCTGTGCTCATTTATTTCTACGAGCTGCATGCCTGATTGCTCAATCAATGAATTCGTATTAGCTCTTTCCCCTCTGTCTTTCCTTTGAGCAAAGCCTGTAAGCTTACCCTTACCGGTATCGAAAACACCACCGGTCAATTTATAATAATCAAGGCACGACCGGATTGTTTCAAACAGGAAAGGGCTTACGAGAATATCCTTCTCATATGCAGTTGCATTGAGTACAGACAACTCGCTGTCTTTCCTGTAAATACTCAGAGTGGCCTCGATACGGTCAAGATCATTTTTGATACCTTCAGCGAGTAAATTAACCCTGGCGGAGTCGGCATTAATGAATACGGCATCCAGCCTTGTTCCCATTGAGAAGAAATTCCTGTATTCTGTATTCATTTCGTGCTATCTGTCAAGCTGTTTAAATCCTGCCTTTTACCGGCCATGAAAAGGGCATCCCTTTGTCTTAGTTACGCAAAAAACAAATAAGCTATAAATATGGCTGCCACTATGCCCGCTATATCGGCTATCAGGCCGCAGGTTACGGCATATCTCGTATTTTTTATACCAACCGATCCAAAGTAGACGGCTATTATATAAAACGTGGTATCTGTTGCTCCCTGTACGGTAGATGCCAGCCGGCCCACAAAGGAATCGGCCCCGTGGGTAGTCATGGCATCAACCATCATACCCCTTGCACCGGCACCGCTGAGAGGTTTCATAAGGGCCGTTGGCAGTGCTCCAGTAAAACTGCTGTCTATTCCTGCGCTGTCAAGAAGGAACTTCAAACCGCTTATCAGCATATCCATTGCCCCGGAAGCCCTGAATACACCAATCGCAACAAGTATTGCCACAAGAAAAGGAATGATCCTTACGGCAATCTTAAAACCATCTTTAGCACCTTCAATAAAGGTTTCATAAACATTAATCCTTTTAAGCAGTCCAAGAAGTATAAAGGAAACTATCACTGCAAAAAGTATAAAGTTGGCGGCAAAAGTGGAGATGCGTGTAATATCTTCCTTTGGCAACAGGCTGAAATACCATATTACCCCAACAATAAATAATGTCATTCCCCCCAGGTAGGCAAGAATCACCCTGTCGTAAAGTTTAATTTTCTGCATTATCGACACTGAAACCAGCCCTACAATCGTAGAGAAAAAGGTAGCCAGCAGGATAGGAATGAATATGTCGGCCGGATTGGCAGCACCCAGCTGGGCCCTGAAGACCATAACACTTACAGGTATTATTGTAAGGCCGGAAGTATTGAGTACGAGAAACATTATCTGGGCATTGGATGCTGTATCCTTCTTTTTGTTGACCTCCTGCATCTCTCCCATTGCTTTGAGTCCCATGGGTGTGGCTGCATTGTCAAGACCAAGCATATTGGCCGCCAGGTTCATTATGATTGACCCATAGGCAGGATGCCCCTTTGGCAGGTCGGGAAATATACGGCTGAAAAACGGACCTATAAGCCTTGAGAGCATCTTCACCATACCCCCTTTTTCGCCTATCTTCATCAGTCCCATCCACAGGGTCAGAACACCGGTAAGCCCCAGGGATATTTCAAAAGCCGTCTTTGCACTGGAAAATGTTTCGTTAACCATATCGGAAAAAACCTGGGTATTTCCGGTAAAGATCAGCTGCCCGAGGGCGAAAATAAAAGCCAGGAGGAAAAAAGCTATCCAGATATAGTTAAGGACCATTAATATTCAGTTTGCAACGAATATACCAATTAAGCATTAATAATCAAAGAAGGCATATTTTGTTAATAACTTGGAAGAATTTGAACACAATAGTCCCTGACCATGTATCAGGGCAAAATCAAATAAACTATATTTGAAACCATAGCCAGCCGTAAATACGGTTTTGAAAATTATGTAATGAATGACTGATTACAGGCCAGTAATATTTTTCCATATCTTCCTGCTGATGCTTTTTACTGAGGTCAGCGGCCAGGATATAAGTATAAGCGGCAGGGTTACCGGACCCGGGGGACAGGCCATTGAAAATGCACTTGTTGATTATGAGATTTACTCGAGGCATTTTGCGGCCCGGACGGGCATTAACGGACACTATACCATTACCATTAATGGCACTTACCAGGGCCAGGAAGCGGGGTTCAAACACTGGCCGCCCTTTCCCAACCCTTCCACCGGAACCGTAAACATACCAATCTCCGTACCTTCCACGGGTGATGTCAGGTTCTCTGTTTATACCCTTGGCGGCGCTAAAGTTTTTGAAAGAGAATTTAATAACCTGCCTGCCGGTAGTTACAAGCTGGTCTGGGACGGCTCAGCCTCATCAGGTATAAGTACAGGGGCAAATTTTTATATCTACGCACTAACATATAAAGGAAGAACGGTATCAGGTCGCATCATAATAAGCGGTAACAAAAACACGGGATCGGGCCATGCCTATCTTGAACCTTTCATGGTACCAGGAAGCGGTGAAACGGGTGAGACAGGGCAACAAACATTTGAATCACTCGCAAAGGTTACTGCCACGGGCTATCACGACCTGCGCCACACCGGCATTCATTTCAGCTCTGATACAGTAATTAATTTTACCCTTGAGCCGCTCGACGAAATGCCTTATGCCATTACAGGCGACTATATAGGCAAAAGGGACGACCAGGGTTACCAGCCGATTATCATTAAAGGAATAAACCTGGGATCATCACCCCCTGGCTACTTCCCAGGCGAGATAGCCTATGCCATACCGGGTGAAACATATGAGAGATGGATTGAGATGATGTCTGAAACGGGCTTCAATGCCCTGAGGGTCTATACCCTTCACCCTCCTGTTTTTTATGAAAAGCTGGCTGAATACAACATGGCCAATCCTTCCGACCCGCTTTTTCTTTTCCAGGGGATATGGCTCGATGAGATAACTGATGGCAGCAAGCCGGAAGAATACGATCTTTTTAACAGGGAACAACAGTTCAGAGAAAGCATTCAAGAGGTAATAGACTGTATACATGGAAACAGGAACGTGCCTTTCAGACCCGGAAGGGCTTACGGGGAGTATCTTAGCGATATATCACCATGGGTGGCAGGCTATATCATAGGGAGGGAGGTTGCTCCGCAGGAGATTGACTCAACAAACACCTCTCATAATAACATAAGTGCGTACGACGGCTACCGCTTTTCAGTAACAGGAGCTGACGCTTCAGAAGTTTTCTTCACCAGGATGCTTGATGAGACTGTCAGCTATGAGCAGTACCATTACTCGGTGGAAAGACCCGTAAGTATGTCAAGCTGGCCCACTCTTGATCCTCTCAGCCATCCAACAGAGATATTTACAGATGAGGATAGAGAATCAATAGACATAAAAATAATCACTGAAGAGGGAAGTGAGAAACTTCTTTTTGCAAGCTATCATGCCTATCCCTATTACCCGGATTTTATCAGCCAGGAACCTGATTATCAAAGCTACAGTGATGATGTGGGACCGAACAGTTATTATGGATATATTATTGATCTCCGTAATTATTATGGCGACATACCACTGATAATTGCAGAATTTGGGGTTCCCTCCTCATGGGGAAACGCCCACAACTCATTCAGCGGGATGAACCATGGTGGCAATACGGAGACAGAGCAGGGTGAGATGAATATAAGACTGATGCGTAATATTCTTAATGCTGGCTGCGGCGGGGGTTTTATGTTTGCCTGGATGGATGAATGGTTTAAGAGAACATGGAT
>JAZBOI010000012.1:0-8811 GCA_036351095.1 Bacteroidales bacterium
ATATAAAGATGATAGGATTCGGAACTGAAAAGGTGGAAGACGAAATTTCCATATTATTTCCGGATGCAAAGGTTAAAAGAATGGATTATGACAGTACCAGGAAAAAGGGATCGGTTGAAAAGATAATAAAGGATCTTGAAGAGGCAAATACAGACATCCTTATAGGCACACAGATGATATCGAAGGGACTGGATATAGAGAACCTCACCCTGGTCGGTATCCTGAATATTGACGGAATGCTTTTTTATCCCGATTTCAGGGCTCATGAGAGATGTTTCCAGCTGGCCTCACAGGTCAGCGGGCGTGCAGGGAGGAGAAAAACCAGGGGAAGTGTGATAATACAGACTGCCAATCCCCTTCACCCCGTTATGAAGCAGATAATAAGCAATGACTATGAAAGTATGTACAGGAGCCAGCTTGAGGAGAGGAAGGAATTCTCTTATCCCCCGTTCACAAGGCTTATAAGGATATATATTAAGCATAAAGACAGGGAAGTGGTCAACAGGGCTGCTGATATAATGGCTGCAAATTTGAGAAAGGTGCTGGGCGACAGGGTGCTGGGACCCGAATTCCCGCCTCATGCCCGGATACAAAACTTATTTATCAAATCCATACTGCTGAAAACAGATAAAAGAAAGTCCTACAGTTACACCAGGGAATTGATAATGAGAAATTCCGGTTTATTGCATGCGAAAGCCGGGTTTTCATCATTGAGAATATATTCGGATGTTGATCCCCAGTAAGTTACAACTTCTTTTCTTTTGATTTGCCCGGTGGTGCTTTCCCTTTTCCTATGGCTTTATCCTCCCGGCGAGTGTAAACAGATTCTTTACCATTATGTCCCAGCTGAACTTATTCTTTTCTGCTTTTATCCCTTTTACAAATTCCTCATACCTCTTATTCCTGAAAAAGTCAAGCAGGGCTCCTGCTACTTCTCCCGCTTCGGGCCTGACAACGTAACCCCCTTTACCATGGGGGATGATCTCCGGCAGACCTCCCACATTGCTTACGAGCATAGGTTTATTGAAGTGGTAGCCAATCTGGGTAACGCCGCTCTGCGTGGCCGACCTGTAAGGCTGGGCTATTATATCCGAGGCACAGAACCAGTTAGCCACATCACTGTCATTCACAAAATGGGGATGTATTATGACATCCTTCTGCAGGCCGAGGTTTTTTATAAGTTCATCATAGGGCTCCTTCGGTACATAAAACTCCCCAGCTACCAGGAGCTTTGTTTTCATCTGCCTGAGCTCCTCGCTGGCAAAGGCATTGATCATTATGTCGAGGCCCTTGTATTCCCTCACAAGGCCGAAAAACAAAATATACCTGTAGTCCGGGTCGAACCCCAGCTTTTCCAGGGCAGCTTCGCGGCTGATGCTTTTACCGAAATTATCAAAAACGGGATGAGGTGAAAAGATCCTGGGCTTTTCACTGTCAAAGGTCTCAAGTTCCTGGAGGACTGATCGTGACATGGCTATAAAGCCATGGACCGAGTTAACGAAATAGGCTGTCAGCACCCTGTCGCCGGGCCTCTTTTCATGCGGTATTATATTATCCAGCAGGGAGATTATTTTTGTATGCCCGTTCTTCCTTATTATCCTCGCTATGGTGCCCAGGCATGGTGCCATAAAGGGCAGCCAGTACCGCAGGATTACCAGGTCGGGTTTTTCTTTTTTTATTCTCAGGCCTACCTTCAGCCAGTTAAGCGGCCATATTGAATTGAGGCTTCTTTTTATCTCCAGGTGCATGGGAGCTGGTGACCCTGAGTACTGTGTCTTTCCCGGGAAAAGTATACCCGGATATTGCAGTGAGAAAGTCTCAATCCTTACACTGTGTCCGGCCGCCTGTATTTCACCGGCCAGCCTTTCATTAAAAGCAGCCAGTCCGCCCCGGTAAGGGTGGCTGGTTCCTATGAATATTATTTTATCCATAAATGAGCGGCCTGATATGTGCGTATGTTTTTAATAGGCGGATCAGCTTGAAAGCACATCAGCTATTTCCAGCAGGCTCTGGTTTACATTTTTATGCAATTTTATTGCTTTTCTGAAAGGGACAAGTGCAATTTCGTTGTTCTGTATCCCTACCATTGAGCTTTTCTGATCATCCATAAGGGCTTCCACGGCAGCATAACCCAGCCTGCTGGCTGTCACCCTGTCAAAAGCAGAGGGAGAGCCGCCCCGCTGAAGGTGACCCAGCACTGTTATCCTAATATCATAATTAGGATAATGTTCCTTCACCCTGTTGGCCAGTTTGTAGGCACCACCTTCCTGGTCTCCTTCCGCCACTATCACTATATTGCTGGCTTTCTGCCTCCTTCCGCTTTCGAGCAGCTGGTTGAGCTTCTCCACCTCGTTGTTCTGTTCAGGTATGATAATGGCCTCGGCACCTGATGCTATTCCGCTTCGCAGGGCAATAAAGCCTGCTTCTGCCCCCATCACTTCAACGAAAAACATCCTGTTATGAGCACTTGCAGTGTCCCTTATCTTGTCAACAGCTTCCACTACGGTGTTAAGGGCCGTATCATAGCCAATGGTGTAGTCAGTGCCGTAGAGGTCATTATCTATCGTGCCGGGTATGCCTATCATGGGGATATCAAATTCCTCATTGAAAATACGGGCACCGGTGAATGTACCGTCACCGCCGATAACTATTATACCGTTAACCCCGATCTCCTTCATATTATTATATGCAATCTGACGCCCTTCTTCAGTTTTGAATTCCATGCAGCGGGCTGTTTTAAGGATGGTTCCTCCCCGTTGTATGATGTCACTTACATCATGGCTCCATAGGGGGGTAAATAATTTTTCGATCATTCCACTGTAACCCTCCTTGATACCGATAACCTCCAGTTTATTATGTATGGCTGTCCTGGTGACAGCCCTTATTGCGGCATTCATTCCCGGTGCATCCCCTCCCGAAGTCAGAACAGCTATTTTACTTATTTTTGCCATTATCGAATCTAATATTTTTTTGAGCTACAAAGGTAATCCTTTACTGTTATTTTTTTTCTCTTTCTCCTGTCATTTCAATCCTTTCGGCCACTTTTTTTATAAGCCACTTTGGAGTCGATGTTGCACCGCAGACACCCACCGAGGATACACCATCGAACCATTCATCCTTTATTTCTGATGTGTCTGAAATGAAGTAAGTTTCAGAATTGATTCTTGAACATACATCAAACAGCATCCTGCCGTTCGAACTGCTTTTACCGCTTACAAAAACAATCACTTCATGGGAGGCGCAGAATTTTTCAAGTACAGGCTCCCTGTTTGCCACCTGTCCGCATATGGTATTGTTCACCTCGAGCATCCTGGCAGGTTCATGACCGGCATTTTCATAAGCCTTTCTGATCTCGCTGATTATTTCTGCATATTTCTCCCTGCTCCTGGTGGTCTGGGAAAAGATCTCTGCAGGCCTGCTATAATCTATTTTAGCAATATCCTCCAAGTCTGAAACAAGTATTGAGTTTCCCCCTGTCTGTCCCAGCAGTCCAATTACCTCGGCATGTTCCTTTTTGCCGAAAATTATGTTCTGCACTTTGCCACCCGTTTCTTCGTAATGCCTGCGGATCTTTTGCTGTATTCTTTTTACGATGGGGCATGTAGCTTCAATTATCTCAATATTGTTCTTACGGGCAATGGCGTATGTCCCGGGCGGTTCCCCGTGGGCACGTATAACCACTTTAGCATTGCGAAGCTTACTGAACTGTTCATGGTTAATGGTCTTCAGTCCCAGTTTTTCCAGTCTCTTCACTTCAGCTTCGTTATGTACAATATGCCCAAGACTGTATATCTCCTCACCTGAGAGTAAGGCCTGCTCTGTCAACTTAATGGCGTTTTCAACCCCGAAGCAAAAACCTGAATATTGTTCTATCTCCACCCTCATCGAGCAAATTTTTGTTCTAAAATTTTCCTGAACCATTCCATCTGCTGTTTAACAGACATATCCGTGTTATCAAGCACATAGGCATCATCAGCTCTACGGAGCGGGCTTATCTCCCTTCCGGAATCAATCATATCCCTCTCTGCTATGTTGTCCAGGACATCTTTAAATTCAGCATTAATGCCTTTTTCCTTAAGTTCCTTATACCTCCTTTGTGCTCTCACCTCTTCTGTTGCTGTCATGAATATTTTAATATCAGCATCGGGGAATACTACTGTACCTATATCCCTGCCGTCCATAACAATACCTTTCATCATGCCTGTTTCCCTTTGCATTTCAACAAGCCTGTCCCGTACGGTCTTTAATTTACTTATAAGGCTTACCCTCGATGTAACTTCGGCCTGCCGTATCTCCGATTCAACATTCTCACCGTTAAGATAAGTTTCATATTCCTCACTGTCAGGGTTGTATCTGAAACTTATATCAATATCATTTATGCTATCACCAATTTCTTCTTCCTTCAGGTTTTGCCCTTTAATATAGCCCATGCGTATACAGTACAAAGTTACGGCCCTGTACATTGCGCCGCTGTCAATGTAGAAATAATTCATTTCCCTGGCTATTGCTTTTGCAAAAGTGCTTTTACCACAGGAGGAATATCCATCAACGGCAATAATAAGTTTTCTGTTCATGTCTTTTTATTAGAGATGCAAAGTTAAGAAATTCCTCTCATTTTAAGCTGTTGAACAGGGAGGGTTTAAGCAAAAGGGAGAAACTGGTTGAAGAACCCGCGATATGATACTTTGCCCTGCTGATCATAATTTCAAATGAGGAGGTTTTTATGCCTGCCCCAAGGCTGAACCCGACAGTTGCCGATCCCAGGTCAAGCATCATTTCCTTTCTTCGCTGGTAGTTAAATCCCGTGGCGATAAAGAAATTGTCAGTGGGCATCAGCTCGGCCCCGAAGACCAGATGGCGCATGATATTTTCAGCTATTTCACCTGCTTTTGAGAGTGGAGGATCGTCATCGGCTGCTGGGGAATATGTATGCAGCAGGTCATATTTCTCAAGGTGCCTGGCGGTCAGGCTGAACCTCAGGGGGGCATGCTTCAGGCCTGTACTTATACCTGCAACAATCTCAAAGGGTAATTTCTCCCTTACCCCACTGTAGGTTGTGAGCTGGAATCCACTGTTTCTTATTACAATTCCGGCATTTATCATCCCGTCATTGCTTTGATAAAAGGCCCCGAGATCAATTGCCAGACCGAGCGACACATATGATTCAAGCTGGCTGATCACGGGCTTCAGGTTAACACCAACAGTGAATGAAGAATCAAGCTGCCTGGTATAAATAATGTTGAAGGCATATTCCGAAGCATTGAAATAGCCGTTGATATTACCTGCTTCATCAGCCCTGTCGAACCTTCCATAGTTAAGATAGTTTATTCCCGCCGAAAATGTTCCTGAACTGTCGGTATGGTGACTGTACATTATTGAACCGTAATTAATGCCTGCGAAATAGTTGAGATAACTCAGGGCAAGACTGCCATGGCTTTTTGATCCTGCCAGGGCGGGGTTGAACATGGCGACTGATGGATCATTGCTGAGGCTTGATACATTGAATCCGCCAAGTGAAGACATATATGCATTGGGGCTCAGGTTAAGGAATTCATAAACATTGTCTCCCCCAGTTTGCGCATTTGCGTCAATTATACAGTATGACAGGATCAATATTAAGATCACTTTTTTCATAGGAGCCCTGTAAAGGAATCGATCATCGCTAATTAAACGGCTATAAAGAGTTAATATTATTGCTTAAAGATAGGTGTAAAAAGCTATTCAGGCTCCGGGATAATAAATTTTTTATACGCCAGGCATTCGTACCCGTCACTGAAAAGAGGTCGCGCTTGCATGACTATGCAATACTCCGTGAGGCAAATGATCTGTTTACAAAATTTATTACAAGATATACCAGTGCCGATACTGTTATTCCAAAAATAATGGGATCCAGCTCCAGCGGCAGCTTAAGCCCCGACACAATAAGACCGAAAGTAACTGAACCGCCTGAAATCATTGACCATAATGATGCCAGCTTATCAGGTCTCCTGGTAAAAAGCGCTGCCACTACCGGGATTATCATCCCTGACACCATAAATGAATATGAATGAAGCATCAGTTCCAGCACATTTGGCATCTTCATTGCCAGTACCAGGGCTGTTATCCCGATAATAAGGGTAAACAGCTGGGAGAGACGCAGGCTGTTTTTTGAATCGTGTTTCCTCAGTATGTCAGTAATAATATTACCGGATGATGCCATCAGGCAGCTGTCTGCTGTCGACATGATGGCTGAAAAGTAGGAAGCCAGTACTATACCCATCAGTCCCACCGGCAGGAGAGTCCTCAAAAGTGCCGGCAGACCCATTTCCGGGTCTATCATTTCACCGCTGGCGAAATCAGAGAGCAAACCGGCATCAAGTGCTACTCTTGCAAACATACCCAGGATGACCCCGGTGAATGCCATTACCGGGTATTCGAAGAAGCCTGCTATGACCCATGCTTTCTGTGCTGTCTTTCTGTCTTTTGCGGCATATATTCTCTGGTACAGGGTCATCCCGATAAACCAGATAGGTATTATGGTAAACATCCAGTTCAGTATCTGCTGCCAGCTTACATTGTTGAGCTTCAGGAACTCGGGCGCCACAGTCTCCCTGATTGCCTCAAAACCGCCAAGTTTGATGTAGCTGATTGGTATGCCTATGAATATAAGTCCCGAAAGCAGAATTATCCACTGGATGGTATCGGTGTAAATAACCGCTTTCAGTCCTCCCACAACCGTATATGTCACCGCAATTATGCCCATTATCAGCAAGGCCTGGTTCAGGCTCAGATCAATGAAGGTTGCTGATGCCAGCTTTGCACCGGCGAGGATCTGTGAGCTTGTAAAACCGAGATAGCCTATTGCTGAAATTATCCCGGCAATGAGTGCCACCCTCCTGTCATATATTGTTTCAAGAAACTGTGGAAAGGAAAGAAGACCCTTTGATCTTGCAAGGTCAGATACCTTTGGTATGAGCAGTACTGCACTGAGCCATGCTCCAAGAAGCCCGGTAAAGAGAAGCCAGCTGCCAGAGATGCCCATTACAAAACCAAGACCGCCAAGACCTATGGAGAACCCACCTCCCACATCAGTGGCCACAACGGAAAGGCCGATATGAATGCTGCTCATCCCGCGACCCCCTACATAATAATCATCAGTAGTCTTATTCCTTTTGAGGAAGTAAAAACCCACAGCCAGTACGCCGGCAAGATATACAACGAAAATAGTCAGATCTATCCAGTGCATATATTATCTGTTATAGGGTGTTGCTGTTTCAGGTACTTCCTGGCTGCTTTCTTCAAGCTGGTATCTCACACAATTTTCCCAGCCTCTTCTGCCCCTGTTGCAAAAAACATTACGAAGTATATGAATTGGAGTTTCCAGCCCCTCAATCTCGTTGTTGTATACGGGACATTCATCAGCATATTTACATCTTCGTCCTGAATTCATAAAGCGCTCCTTTTTATTTAATTGATTTATACAATATGTTCATGCTCTCAATACGTCCGGCTATATTGGTATTCTTTATTAAGGTTCCTGTATATTTATAACCCATCCGCAGGAAAGTTTTGTTCATCGGAGGAGAGTTAAGCCTGGCAATAGTGTAGAGGGTTCGTATGTTCATATCCCTCATCTGTTTTTCCATTTCCTTAAGCAGGATAATAGAAAGCTTTTTGCCTCTCTGTGATTTCAAAACGGCAAAATCTGTCATTTCCGCAGCAAGGTAATCCGGCTCAATCTCGGCAGAGGATATTGCTATATACCTGCCGTCCTCTCCCTTAATGCCAAAATACCTGGTGTTGGCTCTCATCGAATCGAGGATAAATTTAGGATCATGTATGGGAAAGGGATAGGTGCTGAATACCTCCTTAAAAAGATCTGCCACCTCACCTGCATCGTCCTCGCCTATCTTTGTTATTTGGTATTCAGGCAGCTTCTTATGTTGTTTTTCACCCTTGTTCTTATGCAGAATATTGCTGAGCTTTATGAGCATATCTGTCTCCAGGTACATGAGCCGGTCCGAGTTCAGAAATTTTGAAACATAATGAATATCTTCTTCACCTCTTATATAGCCCGGCAGGTATGCCTCAGTGATATATCCGTCTGCTTTGAATAAGGGAAGGGCCCAAAGGGGCACCCTGGCTGTAATCTTACCATAGCTGTTCTTTTGAGCCAGCTCGTTAAGTATATCTATTATCCCGGGTATGTCATTGCCCGAAAGCTTCATAAGGTAAATACGATCATTAAACTTGCCATGTTGCAAAACTGAACCCTTATCGGTTCGGATCACTTCATCTCTCATGCTATTTCCTTTTATTGTGTCTCGGGTTATCTCCCGGTATCAATGATATGGTATCATCCTCATCGGAAAGTAGTTTTTCAATACCCAGTGCAGCAGCCTCATCAGCATCATCCAGGGGGAGGTCTAGCTTGCAATCGTCACAGTTCCTGTTACAGAATTTTGCTTCATAGGATTCAGGTTCCCTGTAGCTTGTTATTATGCCCTCATAATTCCTCAGGACAACCTTGTTTGTCGACCATGAGATGATATAATTGGGAGTTACAGGTATTTTCCCTCCTCCACCGGGGGCGTCAATTACGTATGTTGGTACAGCAAAACCTGTGGTATGGCCTATAAGGCTTTCCATGATCTCTATTCCTTTTCCCACCGGTGTCCTGAAGTGGGATAAGCCCTCTGAGAGGTCACACTGGTAAAGGTAATATGGTCTTACCCTGTTTTGTACCATTTTATGTACCAGCGCCTTCATTATCCTGGGACAGTCATTAACCTCTGCCAGCAGGACCGACTGGTTGCCCAGCGGAAAACCTCC
>JAZBOI010000013.1:0-6670 GCA_036351095.1 Bacteroidales bacterium
CTGCCTTATTTCAACCTTATCCAGTTTCCTGATCACCCTGTATTGTGGTGTTTCTGTTTTTTGCGTAAAAATATTTGCCATGTTGCTTTGATTTGTAATTAGCAGAAGAAGAATTGTAAGTACCGGAAAAATCGTTAATCTTTTCATTATTACTGTCATTATTTTGTTATCAGCGTTGACAATCCACCATCTAACTTTAAGACCTGTCCCGTAATCCATGATGATTCATCAGAAAGCAGAAAACGGATTATTGTTTAAATGTTTATCTGCAAATGTTAAACAATAATTGAGAAAGCTTGTTCATATGATTAGTAACATTGTATGATTTAACAGTAGGCATGTAGCCTGGTGAAAAGGAGATTACTTTTTTGCCTGCTTAATACAGGAGCAAAAAAGTAGGAAAATGAACAATTGTATGTAAATTAGGTATTTCTATATAAGAATAGATATTATTATTACAAATGCCAATGGAAAGTATACAGATAGGGGACAGGATACCTGAATTTTCACTGAAAGACCAGGATGGAAATAATTTTGATATAAAGGAATACCTTGGAAAGAAGAAGCTGGTTATATATTTCTATCCTAAGGATGGAAGCCTTAGCTGTACGAGGCAGGCATGCTATTTCAGGGACCTTTCGGATGTTTTCGAAGAAACCGGCGCTATGGTGATAGGGATCAGTCAGCAGTCAGTGGAAAGCCATAAGATGTTTGCAGAGTCTAATAAGCTAAATTTTACTTTATTAAGTGATCCTGATAATAAAGTAAGAAAATTATTCGGTGCCTCTTCAAAGTTATTTGGCCTCGTGCCCGGAAGGGTGACCTACGTGGCCGACAAATCCGGAAAGGTAGTGTATAGATTAGATTCCCAGCAGAATGTGCAGAAGCATGTGGATGAAGCACTTAAGATTTGCCTTGTTCTGAAAAAGACTGATAATGGTGTGAATCTATCCGGAAGTTAATATTCCAAACAGACTAACGGGCTGTGAACTAGATTATTTTCAGTATATTTTTATTAACCAGCCTGATTGACAGTATTGTCATAACAACACCTATGCAGGTCAGGACAAGTATTTTCGGGAGTGTCTCCGAAAGCGGCAGTGATCGCCAGAAAATATCGTAAAAGCCCTGTATACCCCAGTAATTGACACTGAATATGGCAACCTTATTCATGATTTCCGGCATAAAAAAGAGGGGTATCATGCTTCCACCGATGGCTGACATAACCAGTATGATCAGGGTACTCAGGTTCTGGGCCTGCTGACGCGATTTGGAAATTGCTGCAAGAAAAATTCCCATGCTGGAAATGGCAAAGGCGGTGGCAATTATCATCAGTACCAGAGTGGGTATATTTATAGTTATATCCAGATTCAGAAAAATCCATGAAAAAAGGAACATTACCGTAAGCTGCAGGATGGCTATAAAAAATGCAAAAAGCATCTTACTGTAGAGTATGGTCTGGCTGTTCAGCGGTGAATAGAGCAGCCTGTTTATCGTCCCGTTTTCCTTTTCCTCGAGTATGCTTGTACCCACACCAGCCATGCTGAAGAGCAGCATCAGTATAGCCGTACCAGCAACTGCCTGTATAAGACCCAGCTTATGATCATTCTTCTCCCCAACTATGGAGGTCATCTCAAGGGGAAAGGGATCGGGGCTGTTGCCGGCAACCAGGGGCATGAGCTGCCCTGACGAATCTGCGGCCTGCATGCTGTTGCCAAATAAATCAATATACTTCTGCATTTCTATCTTTCCCCTGTAGGACATGAGGATATTTAATACAATAACCTGTAAATGCCCTGTTTCCATTTCCTGCTCCCTGTCATAGAGCAATTCAATCGGGATATCACCTCCCAGGTACATTGAATCCCGGAAGCCCTTTTTGAATACCAGGGCGCTGGCATATTTACCTTTAATTATCAACTCCCTGGCCCTGTCGATGTCAGAGTTAATGACAGTGATCGTACCGGCAGAATCAAGATCTGATATAAACTCACCTGAAAGCTCCGATTTATCCTGGTTGACAACCAGTAATTCAAGCGATTCCGAATTTGCAGTATAGTCTCCTATGCCACCGTAAGCAAAAGCAAAAAGTGTAATTAATATAATGGGAACCAGGAAGGTAAGTACAAACGACCTCTGGTCATTGAAAAATATTAATAAATCTTTTTTGAATAACCTGATCATCAGTCCTGGTCTCTTAATTTTTTACCTGTTAATCTAAGGAAGATCGACTCAAGTCCGGCACCATCACCGGCTCCGCTTATTGTCCTGAGTTCCTGCATTGTTCCCTGTGCCCTTATGGTTCCTAGGTCAATTATCGCAATTGTATCACATAAACGTTCTGCCTCTTCCATATAATGAGTAGTATATATTATTGTCATTCCTTCCCTGTTCAAATTCTCAATGACATTGAAGATATGGTTCCGGTTCTGGGGATCAACACCTGATGTGGGCTCATCCATCACCAGTATTTTTGGCTTATGCAGTAGGGAACAGGCAATATTGATCCTTCGCTTCATACCTCCGGAAAAGGTTTTGATCCTGTCATTCTTCCTGCTTGAAAGGCCTACCAGTTCAAGCATCTCAACAGCATTCTCCTTTAACTCTGATTTTGGCACCTTGTATAATCCTCCCCAGAAAACCAGGTTTTCAAATGCTGTCAGATTTTCATACAAAGCAATTTCCTGGGGTACAACCCCCATCATCATCTTGCAGTGATCAGTCTTATTGAAAATATTGATCCCGTCGCAGTAAATCTCACCGGAATCAGGCTTCAAAAGGGTATTTAATATATTTACCGTGGTTGACTTTCCTGCACCATTCGGACCAAGCAATCCGAATATCTCACCCCTGCGGATATTAAAGCTTATATCCCTGAGCGACATTATATTGCCGTAATACTTTGAAATTGATTTTACTTCTATTATCTGGTCCACAGGCTAAAAAAAGATCGGAAGTTTAAAACACTTTTTATATCCCAACTAATATAATTAAATACTTTATAATTACTCTTTTATTGAATGTCTTAATTCAAAGCTGCCTGAAAGATGCCATATGAGAATGATTTAGCAATTCAAATTGTTATTTTAGCGGAGTAATTATGTTACATTTCCGGATACATTAATGCCGGAAAAAAGATTGGGCTATGGAAATAAATGAAAAGGGCAATAACAGCTTCCTGGATGCAGAAACCGTTAAAGAGTTATGGTCCAAAACATACAATACGCAGGGGAAGCCGGATTGGTCGCATATCATGCCATATTATGACGATAACATATATTTCAGGGATTCCATCCAGGAAATACGCGGGATAAATGAATTCAGGGCAATGACAGAGCGATTGACACAACGATCAAAAGACCTGAAAATGAACGTGGTCAGGGCTGTCCGGCAGGATAATATCATTTTTATTGAATGGGAGATGACGATCAGCTTCAAGAAAAATCCCAGTTCAGTAATGTACGGTTCCAGCAGGCTGACGCTGAATGAAGAAAATAAGATTACCGAACAGAGAGATTATTTCGACCTTTGGGGAGATATCTTTGACAATATACCCCGCTTTGGGAAAGCATACAGGAAATTCATGAAAAGAAAGTTTGGTTAAGACCCTCTTATGAAGAAAAAGACAAAATTCGTTAAATACTTTAAGGAATATCAGTGGTCTAACATCTTTGCCATGATCAGGAACAACCGCCTGGACCCAAAAACCTGGAAGGGGGAATTCAAAGGCAAACTTGTTGTTATCACCGGCGCCACCTCTGGCATCGGTTATTTTACAGCCCATAAATATGCGTCCATGGGCTCCAAGCTGCTGTGCATCAATCGCAGCCTGGAAAGATCAGAAGCACTGAAAGAAGAGATTGAGGGAAAATACGGGGTAACATGTGATTTTAAAATAGCTGATCTGAGCAAGCTGAAGGATATTCACCGCGTGGCTGCAGAGCTTGCAGGTCTGGATACTCCACTTGACGTAATCATACATAATGCAGGTGTTTACCTGACAAAAAGAGTTCTTACAGGCGATAAGCTTGAAAAGGTTTTTGTGGTGCAGTACCTGTCATCATTTATTATTAATCACATTCTGATGGATAAGCTTAAATCCCAGGAAAAAGCCAGGATTATTCTTGTTAATTCGGAAGGACATCGCTTTGCTGCCTGGGGACTGAAGCTGGATGATCTGAACTGGGAGAAACGCAGGTATACAGGTTTAAAAAGTTACGGATCGGCTAAACTGGCCCAGCTTTTAAGCATGCTTGTTTTTAGTGAACATTTCAAAGGTTCAGGCGTAACAATCAATGCAATGCATCCAGGGGCCGTGAAAACTGAAACGGGGCAGGATAACGGTCCGCTTTACCTCTGGTATAAGAAGAATGTCCTTGACAGGTCTTTAAAATCACCCGAAATATCAGCCGAAGCCCTTTATTACCTGGGTGCTTCAGACGACATTGATAATGTCAGTGGGAAATTCTTTAACCTGACAACGGAAGAAGAACCCGCGCCGCCGGCACTTGACAGTGAAGTTGCTTACCGGCTATGGGAACTGAGCAGGGAAATTGGGAGATTAATTAGTAAGCATTCGTAAATGTATATTATATGACTGAAAATAAATATGATAGCATCGTTGTGGGGGGAGGGATAGCCGGACTGACAGCCTCGGCCTATCTTGCACGCGGGGGACAAAAAGTTTTGCTGATTGAGAAAAATAATGAAACGGGAGGTCTGGTAAATTCATTTGTGACCGACGGATTTCATTTTGATGCCGGGGTAAGGGCCCTGCTGGATGCAGGTATAATATTCCCGATGTTGGAAGAACTGGGACTTTCACTCGATACGGTAAAAAGCCCGGTATCACTGGGAGTGCAGGAAAAAATAATCAATATTGAGAGTCTTGATGACCTGGAAAAGTACGAAAGTCTCCTTAAGGAACTGTATCCGGGTAGTGAAAAGGAAATAGATGTAGTACTGAAAGGTGTAATCCGGATCATGAAGCATATGGATGTTCTTTACGGAGTAGAGAACCCCGTGTTCAAAGATATACCCGGCGATAAAAAATTCCTTTTCACAAAGCTATTGCCCTGGCTGCCAAAGTTTGCACTTACCATAGGGAAAATAAACAGGATGAATATGCCGGTTGAAGATTACCTGGCCGGAATTGTGCGAAACTCATCACTCAGGGACATCATTTCACAGCATTTCTTTAAAAATACTCCGACATTTTTTGCCATGAGCTATTTTTCTCTTTACCTTGATTATTTCTACCCTGTGGGCGGGGTAAAAAGACTAGCCGACCTGATACAGGTGAAGGCCGGGGAATTAGGGGCTGAGATAAAAACAGGGACTACGATCGTTGAAGTAAATGCAGGAAGTTCTTTCGTAAAAGACTCGGCAGGAATATATTACAACTATGACAGGCTCATCTGGGCTGCAGACCTGAAGACTTTTTACAATATTACCGATATTGAAGGCTTATCTCCAGATGCACGTAACAGGTTTACAGAAACAAAGGATAATATAATGAGCCACAGGGGAGGCGACTCGGTTTTTACTGTTTTTATCGAGGTGGATGAAGAACCCGATATCTTCAGGAAGATTGCACATGGTCATTTCTTTTATACCCCATCAAAGCAAGGACTTGGTGAAACACACAGGAGTGAGCTGGATGACCTGCTACGCAATTTTGATAAACTTAGCCGTGAAGATATACTTTCCTGGCTCGATAGATTTGTTGCACTGAATACATTTGAGATATCTATACCTGTTCTAAAGGATTCTTCACTGGCACCGGAAGGAAAAACGGGTATAATAATCAGTCTTTTAGCTGAATATGACCTGTTTTATAAGATCCGGGAAGCAGGGTGGTACGATGAGTTCAGGGTAGAATTTGAAAAACGTATTATAGAGACTATATCAGGGTCGGTTTACCCCATGCTGAAGGATAAGGTAATAAAGCATTTTTCATTCACGCCCCTTAGCATACAGGACAGGGTGGGAAGTTCGGAAGGCGCCATTGTGGGCTGGTCATTTGAAAAGCCTGTGCCGGTTGTAAATAAGATACAGATCTCCGATCGCTCTGTTTTTACACCCCTGGATAACATTTACCAGGCAGGACAATGGGTATACAGCCCCGCAGGTGTTCCTATGTCTATATTAACCGGCAGACTTGCAGCTGATAAAATTATTAAGAAAAAATAATCCTACAGTACAAAGCTTAGCCCGATCATCGCCCTGGGAACGAATTTAGGCTGGTTTATCGCCCTGTCGGCATCTTTATAAGTAAACTCAATATCCCCGTTCTGATTATCATCCCTCGGGTTTATATTATCATTATCAGGACTATAAGCTGTATCGTGGCCTTTAAGGGTGGCGGGGAAATAATAATCCAGACCAGTACTAAAAACAATTTCTAGCCTGTTAGACACCCGGAAACGGTTTTCAAATCCGGCTCCGATACCCCATAGCCTTGAAACCACGTCAAAATCCTCGTTACCACCAATATATTTGAAGTTTCCTTTAAAAGAAGTATACCTTGGCCCAATAAGTAGATATGAATTATCCACCCCGAAAATAGTCTTAGGCAATAAGAAATCAAGCCTGTAATTAAAAGCAGATCCTTGCTTCTCAGGCACCCCATTAGTGGCGTTATTGATAAATATCCTGCGTGCATCAGCAG
>JAZBOI010000014.1:0-6382 GCA_036351095.1 Bacteroidales bacterium
ATAGGCAGCCTCCGGATCATCCATTTTATATACTTCAAGCTTGTATTCCGTGCCGTCTATATCAATCTCGGAAACCACCAGCCTGTCAAAGCCATATTCAAGGTAGAGCTCGGCTCCTCCGTTCATGTAACCGAAAAGAGATTCCTTTGTATATGTACGCTCGGATTTAATCCTGCCTTCCGTAAGCCTGTCATTATTGATATATGGAAAGCCTTCCGGCACCTGTGCTATGGCTGCATGACTTATAAAAAAAGCCACAATAATAAGCTGAATTCGCATCTTCTGAACCCTGTTTTTTTTATAAAATAAACCCTATCAAGCCTGTCAACTTTATGTTCCTGAAACTGGATCAACTTAATAAACCTGCTTGACCCGGGACACTTTATCAACTCATGTTGATCTCACTAACTTCAATCATCTCCCTTTTGCTTACACCCAGCTCTAGACTCTCAGCTATATCCAGGAAAGAAGCTGCACTTGGGTTATCTGCTTTTTGTATCCCTTCCTCTATCCTTTTTGCCACCACTATCTCATGTGCTATCCTGTCGATAGCTACCGGGTCAGTTCCAACAAGCATAGTATTATAGTTGCAAAAAAACTGCGGGTTGGCACCCGGGCCTCCGTTAAAACAGCCTTTAAGTCCATCCACGATATTCAGAACAACCTTATCCCTTACAGGGGCAAAGGCACATACATGGGCACATGTCTCATGCCAGAGCCGGGCATGCAACCTTCCTGTGTTACTCACCGAACCGAAGGCCAGGTTTTTCATGGCGTTTGTTACCGTTGCACCGGCATTCTTCAATATTGGCACATTAATGATCCTGTCAAGATCCCGGGTCACTATACGCGAGAAATATGAATATTTACCCCCATTTACCATAAAGGGGATGGTATACTCATCATATTCCCCTTCCACATCAGCCAGGTAATACCAGTCCTTATCTATCATTTTCTCGCCATAGAGCTTCCCATCGGAATCATAATATGATCCCTTGTCATCCTGTTGCTCCGTACCCATAACTTTTATGCCGGGATAGTTTTCTTCAGTATAGCCTGTCTCGTGTAGCTGCATCAGCCTGCGATCCCAGATAACTATGTCGCCCCGGTCAATACCGCTTTCCTCAAGCTGCTTTATTATTGACCTGGTAACGGCATGGCTTGTCGTAAGTGTTTTTCCTGCAACAGGATTAACCTTCAAACCAATTTTTTCGCCGGGTGATACAAACTGACGCCATGCCTTTTTCAGCTTCTTTTCTCCTGTAAGGTCAAGCATTGCTTTTTCAAGCATCAGGTAAGCCTGGTCTTCCAGTATCTCATTATCTGCTATGGCTGCCGGGTGGTTTACCCTGCTAACTTTACCCGGGTATTTTCCCGGCAGTGAATTTGCATTACGGGGCACCTTTGCAGCATCAGCAATGTTTGTTTCCGGCTTTTCCTGCTGTTGACTGAATATATCTGCCGATGAAGCGGCTACCGGGGCCCCGGCGACAACCAGGCTGCCTGTCCCCAGGACTTTGAAAAATTTGCGGCGTGAAAAAGGAATTTTTGACATGCTTAAAATTTTAATTATTTAATTTTAACCTGTCTAAAATAGGAAAAATAGTTCAAATAAATTGTTGCTTACAGCAAATCCGCATGTGGCGGTGAGTATTGCAACATCAGCGTACATAATAAACTCCCTCCCGGGCCGGCACTTATTTAGACTGCTGATCATGCATCAATTCGGGCCGGAAGGGGTCTTTATAATCAGGGGTCCAGAAAGCGCAATTTAAAAGCAGTAAAAATGAAATATTTATTTGCAATTATCTTATTAACGATCTCATTAAGCGGCTGCAGGCAGGAAGAAGCAAGAGACTATTCCAATTACAATGTGAAACTGTCTATTGAGCCTGAAGAGCAATATCTCGAGGTGGATTGCTACTGGGATATAGTCACAGGTAAAAACAAAAGGTCCGTTTATTTCTACTTGCACAATCAGCTGCAGGTTGAAGAGATAAGGATAAACAATAATACAAGCTTTACCATAAGCCAGGATAGCAGCGATATACGTTACATGCCGGATGCAACAAAGTATGTCCTGGACATTAAGGGACTCAATATAAATAATAAAACGACAACCCTTCATCTTAAATATTCAGGCCGTATAACTGAATGGAATGAATGGAGCGCAAGCGTTATTGGTGAGGACTGGACAGAGATGGGCCTGTATTTCCCATGGTACCCCTATAATCCCGCTTACACCCCTTTTACCTATGAAGTTGAGGTAGTGCATAACGGGGAATACCGTACCTTCATGATGGGCAATGAAACAAAGGATGACTACTATGCTATTTACAGGACAGCCAATCCCACGAATGATATGGTGCTGTGCATGTCCAAAAACCTCAGGATCAAAACGAGGGAAATGCGCCGTAACAGCTTCAAACTGGCATACACAAGCTTAAGCGAGGAATTGACAGACACCCTGGTCTACGACATAGAAACAATACTCGACCTGTTTAACAGGTGGTTTCCTCCCGGGAACAATGAAGTGTGCATTGCAGAATCGATGCGGGAGACAGGTGGAGGATATGCACGTATAGGAGGCATCTACCTTCCCGGTTTCACCGAAGCGGATTATTATGAATCACGCAAGTTCTACTCCAGGTATCTTGCCCATGAGGTCTCTCATCTCTGGTGGTACAGGGCCAATACAAATACATGGGAAGACTGGTTGAACGAGGGTTTTGCTGAATATTCAGCCCTGATAGTGCTGCGGGAACTATACGGACAGGAATACTTTAAGGAATGGATATCCAGGAAACAGTTGTCATCCAGCGGAAAGGATCCTGTTTGGCATTACGACAGGAATGGCAAGGACGCTCATGCCGTGCTTTATGACAAAGCCCCCCTCCTTCTTTATGAGCTTGAGGGCCGAATAGGCCTTGATGCCCTGAAACAACTTATGTGGGATATGCTTATTAAGAAAGTGTCAAACACAGTTGAATTTCTGGCTATCCTTGAAGACCTTGAAGGAAAGGAAACAGCTGACTGGTTTCTCGTGAAACTTAAGAGTTAATGTTCCGGGCCACGCACCCTCCCGCCTGTCATAAATAATATCTTTTTTCACTGATTATTCCCTTTTTATTGCATTGGCCGGGTTGATTACTGCAGCGCGGTAGGACTGGAAGCTGACGGTAAGCAGTGAAATCAGAAATGCTCCAAAACCCACAATAAGAAATACGCCGGCACCAATGTCAATCCGGTAGGGAAAATCCTTGAGCCAGTTATTAAGGTAAAGGTATGACAGGGGAAAGCCTACCACAGCAGCTATGAGAACCAGGTACAGGAATTCAGTGGATAAGAGCACGACAACCCTCGATACGCTCGATCCCATAATCTTCCTGATGCCGATTTCCCTTGTCCTTCGTTCCGCGATGAACGATGACAGACCGTAAAGACCCAGTGCTGCTATAAGTGTTGCCAGTATGGTGAAATACTTGAAGAGCCTGCTCATCCTAAGCTCGCTTCTGTACATATCATTGATTACATCATCTACATATTCAAAGGTTAGCGGATAATCAGTTATTGTACGATCCCATATGTCCCTTACTGCCTCAATTGCTCCCTGTGGATTGGCATCAGACAGTCTGATCATTATATAATTGAAACTTTCGGGATGCTCCAGGTTAATGGCAAGCGGTTCAATCTTACTTCTTGCGGTTTGAAAATGAAAATCCTTCAGCACTCCAACAATCTCACCCCTGTATCCCTGAAATCTGAACCATCTTCCTACCGGGTCATCCACACCCATTATTCTTACAAGCTCCTCGTTAACTATAAAATTAGCCATGGTATCAGCAGGCATATCACCCGGGTAGTCCCTTGAAAATGGCCTGCCGTCAACTATTTCATACTTCATTGTCTCTATAAGACCATAATCAACATGATTATAGGAAAAAAGAACATCCAGATCAGGATCCTTACCTTCCCAGTCAACTCCTGAAGAGTTACTCCCGATGTAGACCGGGTTAAGGGAGGAAGCCGAGATGTTTTCTATCAAGGGGTTCCTCTCAAACTCACCTTTTACTGCATTATATTTTGACTCAAAATTCTCCGTAACAGGTATATATATCAGATTTTCCTTATCATAGCCCATGTCAATATTACGCATGTGCTGCAACTGAGAATATATTACTATGCCACTAACGGCGAGAAAGACAGAAAGAACAACCTGTGTAATCACAAGTATTCTCCTGAGGCTGCCACTCTTCTTACCCTTGGTTACCTCCCCTTTAAGAATGTTAACCGCCTTAAAAGACGAGAGGAAGAAAGCAGGATAAATTCCGGCTACAATACCGGCTACAACAGCAACCAGAAGAGAACCAAGGATAAAGCCCGCACTGAACATATCTGCAAGGTCAAATTCTTTACCTGACACTGTATTGAAGGGCTGCAATAAAAGACCTATGATAATAAAAGCAATAACCAGGGCTATCAGGACCTGGAATACGGATTCAAGCATAAACTGCACCACCATACTTCCCTTACGGGCCCCGACAACTTTCTTCACTCCTATCTCCTTTCCTCTCAGGGATGAACGTGCAGTTGTCAGATTAATAAAATTGATGCAGGCAATTATGAGGACGAAGAGTCCTATGGCCCCAAAGATGTAAATATTAACTATTGCACCCGGTGATCTTTCATAACCGAAATAACTGTGAAGGTGTATCCGTGTAAGATCGGCCACCATAAATTCAGTAAGCGATTCAGGAGCATACTCCCTTTGAATTGAGGTCATCTTTTCACCCAGGGCCTCACGGTCAAAATCAGGGACACATTTTACATAAGTTGTGATACTATTGCTACCCCAGTGATCATTTGTAATCCCAATCTGATCAAGGAAACGGAATGGAATCACAGCGTCAAAGCTCACTACGGTATTGTCAGGCATTTCCTCAAGAACACCTGTAACCATAAAACTAAACTGCTTCTCAATGGTGATTGACTTACCGAGAGGGTTCTCATCACCAAAATATTTCTCTGCCAACTCCTCCGTTAAAACAATAGTATGAGGGTCTGAAAGAGCAGTTTGGGGATCTCCATACTTGAATCGAAATGAAAACATCCTGAAGAAGGTTGAGTCAACTCCCCTGAGATTATCTTCGAACATTTTCATCCCGTCATTTTCGAAGAGTACCCTTGGCAGATAACTGAACCTTGTATATTCAATTATCTCAGGTATCCTTTTCTTCCATTCAGCCCCACTGGGGTATGGTGTTACATTAACATGATAAACATTACCGCTGTAATGCTGGTCTTCCTCAACCCTGTATATCTGGTCAGCATCATCGAAGAATTTATCGTAACTCAGCTCATGCTGGATCCACATAAGTATAAACAGGGCAGCTGCCAGTCCTATCGAAAGTCCGAAAATATTCAGGAAGGATGTGCTTTTATTGCTCAGTATATTACGGAAAGCAAGCTTGAAGAAGTTCTTTATCATTGGGTTTGGGTTTTAATACAATCAAGCTAATGACGAAAAAAGATTTTCAATGTTGCAGGATTAACCGTATCAAAAATATTGCCGGGCAGCAATAAAGGCTAGCCTGTTAAAATTGAAAAATCCTGATTAATCATAAAATAAGCTTTTAGGGAATCTTGCCAATCTTTCTTTTAAGAGGGCCTTCTCTTAAAAGCTTGTTACTTACTAGTATTCTCGGTTACAACCTGTCCGTCGAAAAGATTTATTATCCTGTGTGCAAAATCAGCATCATGATGTGAATGGGTTACCATTACTATGGTTGTACCCTCCTTATTCAGTTCAGTAAGAAGGTTCATTACCTCATCCCCGTTTTTTGAGTCGAGGTTACCCGTTGGCTCATCAGCAAGTATAAGTTTGGGATTTGCCACCACTGCCCTGGCTATGGCCACTCTTTGCTGCTGCCCACCCGACAGCTGCTGGGGAAAATGTTTGGCGCGGTGACCAATCTTCATTCGTTCCAGTACCTTGTTGACCAGCTCCTTACGTTCTGATGATTTCATCTTGAGGTAAATAAGAGGCAGCTCAACATTTTCATAAACAGTCAGTTCATCAATAAGGTTAAAACTCTGGAATACAAAGCCTATGTTTCCTTTCCTGAAGATGGTTCTCTGTCTTTCTTTAAGCCTTGCCACTTCACTGCCATTAAAGCGGTAATTGCCGTCAGTAGGGTTATCCAGCAGCCCGAGAATATTCAGAAGAGTGGACTTACCACAACCCGATGGTCCCATAACCGCCACGAATTCGCCTTCCTTTACCTCGAGGTTGATACTATTAAGAGCTGTTGTTTCTACTTCTTCTGTCCTGAAGACCTTTGACATGTCTTCTGTTTTGATAATTAAATTTTCCATTTCTTTA
>JAZBOI010000015.1:0-9329 GCA_036351095.1 Bacteroidales bacterium
AATTAATGGAATTATTAGAGGATTACCGTTAGCAGACAGTAAGTTTCTGATCAACTCAGGCGGCAGGCTCCTCTACGGGCCTGCCGTTTTTTCATAATGCTTCTTATCATATAAAAAACTCTTCCTGGGGCAGGGCTCGTCAGTTTACACCCTTCGTTCATCTGGTAGCTTTTCCAGCTTACACCCTTCGCTCATCAGACCGCTTCCAAGGTTCATCTTCCTTTCTTAATCCTTCTTATAACAAAGCCACTGATTACAAAGACAAGGAATATTCCCGTTAAGATCCATGCCCATGTATTCCTCACCCTTGATTCAGCCCACATATTATATTCTGAGGACAGGATGGTCTCACCCTTAACTTCCCACAAAATATTAGCATCCTCATCAATATAACCGTTGGTAGCGATAAGTTCACCGGGCATTATTGTCTGTACCAGATACGAAGCCGTATTTAATGCCACAGAAAATTCCTCTTCAAGCTCTGAAACAAGGGTATCATTCAGGGCCTTATGGGCTTCATAAAAACCCTTACCCAGAAGGCTGTCTATTAACTGTTTATCTTCCATATCATCAAACAAAATAGAAGCGGTTATTTCATCCTCCCTGTGGCGAAGGCTGGCGGTATCGATCTTAATTTCAGGATTGGCCCTTACGGTATCCACCATTTTATTTACAAAAGCTTTTGCCAGGCTACTTCCAATCCATCGTTCAGTCTTTTCCTCGAGCGGGTTCAGGATTGCTTCCTTTATATGGCTGCTGTCGGGTCCATCCTTTGCAAGTTCAACCAGTTTCTCAGGCATGTAAAAGTAATTTAGTTCTTCAACGCTAAAAAAATCCTGGGGCTTGACCCCTTCTATTGCCCTGTCTATATGCTCATTAAAATAATAATGAGTGCTGAACCACCTGAATCTCTTCCTGAACTCAGCCTTTCTGCTCATTCCTGCATTTGCTCCCCTGTAACTGTCATACATCAGGTTCATTTCCTCCACCGAATTGAAATCCCTGATGGCTGTGAGGGTATAGGTTGTGTCACCTTTTTCAGAGATATCATATTCCCTTGTGATGTTCCATGTACTGTCAACAGGAACCTGGCAATCATCCAGGTCGAATTCATTCTTTGAATGTGTAAGGATTATTTTCCTGCTTACTGATCCATCCTCCCTTACGATATTTATTACAAGGGCATCCGGGCGTTCACATGATGAAATTATCATCATGATCATGCAAACAAAATAAATACTGATCTTTCTTTTCATAGCTTTTATTCTTTTATTCTCTTTTTCCGGAAAGCAGGTCAGTAAGCTTGAAAATCTACCAATCAGAGTTGCCTGACCCGGAATTAGAGTGTAATGTTATAATTCCTGCTTTTCAGGATCCTGCCATGTGCCTGATCTTGATATTTTCTCATACTTATACTGCAGCTCCCTGTAATCTCTCAGAAGCTGCATGAGATCATAAGTCGAAACACTTATGCTGTCGGCCAGATGGCTTACTTCGGGATCTTCCAGGATCAATGAATTCAGAATGACATTTTCCCTCTGGAATTGAAGTATCTTGTCGGTATTGAAACTCACCATCCTCTCCTCTATTTTATTTATTCTGTCAATCACAAATAATTGCTGACCCACAAAGAGTCCAATGATTAAAATGGATGCAACAGACAGTGATCTTCTTAACCATCCTATTTCTGTCCATCCGAAAATATAATCCACCTGCCTGGTCCTTTTGACTGTCTTCTGCAAAATACTTTCTTTCAGTTCTTCCCTTCCAGCAATTTCAGGCCTGTACATTCGAAGCTGTCTTATTAATTTGTCTGATTCTTTCATCATTATTCAGCTTAAATAATCCTTTAATTTCTCATCCAGTTTTTTCCTTGCATGTGTCAGATTACTTTTTATTGAAGTTTTCTTCATGCCCGTCAATTCACTGACCTCGCTATGGCTCATTCCCTCTAATTCTATCATGGTAAAAATTATCCTCTGCCTGGGGCTTAATCCTGAAACTGCCGTTTTAATGAGGGAAACAGCTTCATCATTTTCTATTTTCTTCACGGGATTTTCATCACTTACAAGTGATTTGACTGCTGATTCATCTTCAACACTGAACTCCTCCTTCCATCTCTTTCTCCTTCTTAACTGATCATAGCATTTATTTATCGAAATTTTTCTCAGGTAGGGCCTCAGGGATTCACTGTCCTTAATTGACCTTCTCTTATCCCAAGCTGTCACAAATGTATCCTGCACTATATCCCTTGCGTCTTCCTCGTTTGCCATTATCATGAGGGCTGTCTTATAGATATAATCCATATCCTCCTCAACCAGTTTCCCGAATTCATTTCTATTCCCCGTTCTTATTTCGCTTATATTATAGGTAATGCTCAAAATATCCGGTTTTTATTATATTACGTTTGAACACTTGAAAGGTAAAAAATTCCCTGATTTTTATTATATTTATATGTCAACAGGGGGCAGTATGACAGAAATAATTACCATAAGTACAAAACAGAGAAATTGTTTATATGATATTGGACAGGATGTTAATAAAATAATCAAACAGTCCGGTATTGAAAATGGCCTGGTTAATATATTCACCAGGGGTGCCACTTCGGCAATCATGATACAGGAAAACTGGGATGAATCTGTTCAGACCGATGTAGTAAACCTGCTGGCCAAACTCATCCCATCAGGCATCTGGGAGCATGACAGGCAGGATAATAACGGCGACAGCCATCTTAAGTCAGGTCTGGTGGGTCCTTCCGAGACTATTCCCCTTGTTAAGGGGAAGCTGGCCCTGGGTACCTGGCAGAATATTTTCTTCTGCGAATTTGACGGTCCGCGGCAGCGAAGGGAGATTGCTGTAACCATTATAGAAGCATAGCCTTGGAATAATTCTCCTTTTATCAAATTCAGACATCAGCCGCTTTTTAAAAAAATATAATTAGCGTATTTTTGTATGCTCTAAAACTTTAACAGTATAATAATTGTTATAGCAGACTGTTCGAATATATTTATTTCTAACTAATAATTAACCTATAATCGTTATGGAAAATACGAATATCGATGTGAACGCTTTGTTCAGTAAAATTGCTGAACTTGCTACTACCTACGGACTGCAGCTCCTTCTTGCAATCCTTGTACTTGTTGTCGGTTTGATCGTTATCAGATCAATCACAAAATGGTCGGTGAAAATGATGAATAAAAGTAATGTTGATGCTTCACTGGTGCCATTTCTCAGGAGCCTTATTTCGATTACCCTGAAGGTTCTGCTTATTATAAGCATACTCAGCATGGTTGGCATACAGATGACATCCTTCATTGCTGTACTGGGAGCTGCCGGCCTTGCTGTCGGACTGGCCCTGCAGGGAACACTTCAGAATTTTGCCGGAGGAGTTATTATCCTTCTTTTCAAGCCTTACAAGGTAGGTGATTATATTACCACCCAGGGCTACAGCGGAACAGTGAAGGAAATACAGATATTTACTACCGTACTTAACACGCCTGACAACCAGACCATCATTATTCCAAATTCACCCATAGCCGTGAATCCCCTGACTAACTATTCAACACAGGAGACGCGCAGGGTGGATTTTACCTTTGGTATAGGTTACAATGATGATATTGACAAGGCAAGATCTGTGATTATGAAAATTATCAACGAGGACGCGCGTATACACAAGGAGCCGGAACCACTGGTAAAAATTGCTAATCTGGGCGACAGTTCGGTTGATTTTGCAACCAGGGTATGGGTAAATTCGGGTGATTACTGGAATGTTTTTTTCGACACCAATGAAAAAATCAAAAAAGCCTTTGACAGTGAAGGAATAAGCATCCCCTTTCCACAGCAGGATGTTCATTTATATAAACACGAGTAATATTATTATATACGCGGGGTACCTGCCGGTTTCTTGCTTCCGTGTAATTCCTGGCAGGTGCCTGAGAGACATAAGCAATAAGTTAGTAAATAATATGATTAGGATGAAGAATATAATAACAGTGGCTCTTGGCCTCTTCCTTGCACTACCGGCATGGGCCCAGGACACTACCACTGTCAGTGGTCCATGGTCATTTGACGGTATGACAAGCCTGAACTTCTCACAGGTAAGCCTCACAAACTGGGCCCAGGGTGGTGAAAGTTCATATGCAATTAACGGGTTGGCAGCCTTTAATTATAACTATACAGGCGACCGTAATTCCTGGGCCAACACGATTGATATAGGTTATGGTATACAGAAAACTGGCCAGGAAGAATTCCAGAAGACAGATGACCACCTGGAAGTACTGTCAAAATACGGCAGGAAAGCATCCGGTAACTGGCTTATTACAGGTATGCTGAATTTTAAAACACAGTTTACTGAAGGCTATCAGCAAACAGAAACAGGAAAAGTGGTAATTTCAGATTTCCTATCCCCGGGATACATGCTTTTATCGCTCGGTATGGAGTATAAAAAAGATGATTCATTTTTTATCGTTCTCTCACCCGTCACAGGCAAAATTACAATGGTTGCAAACGACAGCCTGTCGAATGCTGGAAGTTTTGGCGTTGAACCGGGAGAAGGCATGAGAACGGAATTCGGAGGCCTTGTCAAGGTTGGTCTCAAGAAAGACATAATGAAAAATGTGAATCTGACATCCACACTGGACCTGTTTTCAAATTATTTCAAAGACCCACAGAATATTGATGTCAGCTGGAAGGCCCTTATTAACATGAAAATTAACGAATACCTCTCAGCAAACATCAGCACACACCTTGTTTATGATGATGATATCGACTGGATTGATCCGGAAGGCATTTCCCAGGGACCCAAAGTACAGTTCAAGGAGATACTGGGCGTAGGCTTTTCATATAAGTTTTAAACCCGGCCCGGGAGAAATATTTTTTATCATCTTATCAGTGTACCTCCGGTTCCATATGCACATGCACATTGCACCGGGGGATCTCTGCTTGGATCATTCGCTCTACTTTGTTCGAAATATTGTGTGACTCGCGTATGCTCAGGTCCTCTTTTACATGTATATTGAATTCAGCAAAGATCTCAGCCCCCGATGCCCTGACTTTCAGATCATGATAGTGTTCAATTTCGGGGAAATCATCAAGTAGTTTCCTGATCTTATCGTAAATCTCATCAGGCACCCTATCCAGGAGCATATTAACAGCCTTCCTTCCAAGCTTAAATGATATATAAATAACAATAAGTGCAACACCCAGCGCAGCAATACTGTCGGCAGAATGAATACCGAAATTTGCACATATCAGACCAAGCAGTACTACGGAAGAGCTCCAAACATCAGTTGAAAAATGCAGGGCATCAGCTTCCAGTGCCTGGCTGTTATGCTTTTTTGCCACACGTTTCAGGGCCCTTGCCCTTGAAATGTCTATAATGATAGAAGAAACAACAACAATATAACTCCAGGCAGTCACCTGAATATGGGTTTCACCTGTTGTAAGCCTGTTTATTGCCTCATAAATAATCCATACGCAGGTAATCAACAACAGGAAAGTCTCAATCAGTGCAGAAAGATTCTCAATCTTACCATGCCCGTAATGATGATCTTTATCAGCGGGCCTGTCTGAAACCCTGACTGCAAACCACGTTATACCTGCTGCCACCAGGTCAAGCGCCGAATGAAGAGCCTCCGAGATGATTCCAAGACTGCCGGTCATAATCCCCACTACCAGCTTAAACCCGGTAAGAAAAACTGCAGCTGCAACGGAGCTGGCAGCAACTGCTTTCTTTTCTCTGACTGCTTTATTGTCCACCAGACTATAATTATAATATGTATACCACGATGTTATTCTCAGAATACCTAAAATCACCGGCCAGGTTCATCATCAAAAATACCAATAATAAAATAAATATACTTCAGCCGCTTCAAATCTATTGAATACTGATAAAGCTGACAACAAAATTTTCATAAAATCTGGTCAATATCCCTCAGTCACTTTCAGCCCGTCTGATTGTGATATACATTACAATAATAATTCTTACAAAATATGATTTTGGATTTAAAAAATGAAACGAGCATAATTCTTAATCCAGATATATTCAGTTGATTATAAAATCTCAGACTTATGAAAAAGCTTATGCGAAGGAACTCATTTTTATATTTGAGCAATGGTTATAGATTTATAAAGGAATAATCTATAGTGCCGTTTGTGATATGCAGTTCCATATACCCGGCATCAATAAAGTCATCCTTTAAAGCATCCAGTATAATATGGATTGTATTTCCGAAAATCTCCGAATCCTTTAAGTGATCATGGCCCGTAATTACCATATCTACATTGTTCTCAATAAATAATTCCATTAAAACATGCAGCTCTTCGACCAGTGGATTGGTAGCTGCTGTTCTCCTGAAGCGGAATAAGTTATTATGGGTAAAGATGACACAGCGGCGGTATTCAGGCCTTTCAATTTCAAGTACTCCTTTTAACCAGTCAAGCTGCTTGCTGCCAAGCGTGCCACTCCCTGAATCCAGGCAGATGAATAAGTCTTTGGCTACCGGTGTATTTACGGTAAACATATATGTAGATGGACCAAACCTCGAATAGAACTGCTCCCACCCGTTATAATACAGGTCGTGGTTACCGACAAGGGGGAAGAGGTCAATTGTTCCAGGATCCGGCAGGTGTTGCTCGAACACCTCGTAATCATCGGCCTGCCCGCTTGTTAAGTCACCTGCCATTACAGCTGCAATGGCATTCGCATATATAGCATTTCCAAAGAACGCTTCCAGGTTTTGAGTGCCACCCACATGACTGTCGCTCATTGTAAAAATGGTATATTCATCAGAGTTAACAACAAGCTCCCTGTCGACATGTATACTGTTCCATTGCATTGACTGCTCAAAACGGCTGTTGATCGATTCATAGGAAATAAACATGCCCCTGAGGTCAACTGTCTCACAGGAGCCAAGACTGCAGCACATTGCCACAGTGAAAATTATATTTATTATAATTCTATATCCCATACTATACCTGTTCTTAAGAAAAACCCAAAATAATTGACACTTAAATTAAATGAACCCGCTGTTTTATACCAAAGCTCGGAAAAAACATTAAGCTTATCACTAACCCTGTATTCACCCCTTAAGAAAAGCACCGGGTTTGTTTCCTGTTCAATAATGAAGTGATCGATATTGGTGACTGACAGGGAAACATTCCACTCATGATCAGGTGGTTTTAGCCTGTAAGCAACCATGTACATCAGGTTCCAGTTTTCATGAATCCTTTTATTCGAATCAATATTATATTCTTCAGCCGCATCCCTTGTAATCCCGTATGTCCTGAAATGAGTACCAAGCCTGAAGTCAAAGTGATCAAGTTTCACATTTCCCAATAAGCCAATATTATATTCATACAATAATTCGGAAAACCTCGAATAGTGAAATAAGCCCTCTATTTCAAAAGGAATATTCCTTATTGATACTTCCCTGCCGATTTCCATGCTGGCAGCCGAGAGAAAATTTGTACCCGGACTCCTTAAATCAAATTGTACTCCTCCCCCTGCATAGTTTTTCCCAAACTCGTATTCTCCTATTCCTGCCGTTTTTAAAAACAAGCCTTCAGACACATTGTTTTTACCTGCATCAAAGTACATTGAAAGGGAAAGCTGTGCCTGGGCAAAAGGAACAACTACAAGCCAGACAGATGATAAAAGAAGATATTTATAAAAACTTAACTTCATTGCAATCGAAACTGAAAGTTACATAAATATTTACTTATCTCAGATTCAGATTTAATGATGCTTTAATATTACTGTCACTTTTCTTGTCCCAAATAACAATTTCGCATAAAACAGGTGTACTTACATCGGTATCCCTGATTACAAAGTTGGGAGCCAGCTGATATTTTACCTGGGGGGCCTGCAAGCCTGAATCTCCAATTAAATCTTTCTCGTCAATAAGAATTTCTCCCGTAGAGTCCATGACTTTTAAACTTAGCCCGATAAAGACCTGGCCATCTTCCTCCAGGAATCCTTCAAGGCCTTCAAATATCAGGTATATATCCTCATTGAAGTTTACCTCATTCCCAATAATTACATTACCTCCTTCCTTTGTAAAGAGATATATCTCATCATAAGACAGGTCATTATTCTCAACTTTTATCTGCTTATCAGGTATGACATCAAAATCCATTGTCGCATTAAAAGTACTCTCCCCTCTTTTATCCCAGATATATATATTTAGAGTGTATTCCTGACCCGTGTGTATAGGATCAGCAACAGTCAGATTAGCCTGCAGCAATAAGGGTGAGATGTTTATACCGGACTGGTAATCGGCATATAAATCAAGGTAGATCATTACCGTATCTCCTGCCTGGTTAATCACTGATAGCCGCATGCCGGGGAAAGCATTTCCATTCTCTTTATTAAAGCCTTCAATGTTTTCGAAATTTACATAAACATTTTCCCCATAGGTGAATGTATTCCTGTTAATTTTCTCTTCCCCATCCGATAAATAAATATCTTCACAGGACAGTCCATCGCCCCTGGCAGTCAATCCCGTTACCAGGTTTTTTGACACAGATTTGCCTGAATCACATGCATTCAGAGCTAATGTCATGCAAACAATAAGAACAATCTGGTTTTTCATAATAATTGATTTTTTAATTAATAAGGGTCATCTTATTTTTTAGCTTTCCTGGGTACATTTAATTATCCTTACAGTTGATCTTTAATACTTTTCATCACCCACCTGGAATTATTGCGGATATGTTTTTCTGGATCATTTCTCAGGTTTTTCATTTCAGGTATTACATATTCAGGATCAAAACGGCATAAGCCCACGGCTGCTTCAGTATGAACCAGCCAGCTCTCATCCTGCAATGCTTTTACAAGCACTGGTATTGACCCAGGCTCATCGCGATGCCCAAAAACGAATACTATACGCCACCGCACCTCCTCCACTGTGCCGGGTGCATTATAGGTTTCAAGGAGCTTGTCAGCATCAAAGTGATCCGAAGTGATTAGACTGTCCATTGCATAATTGGAAGTCATCCAGTCGTCTTCCTGTATTGCCTTCATGAACCACATGCTTGATTCACCTGGACGTATACTAACAAGCTTGGTCAATGCATCTCTTTGTATGTGAGCATCATAGGTGACATATATCTCTGTAAATGCTTTATATGCCAGTGAAGTATCTGCTGTTACAAGCAAATTGGCCAGGTTGGATTTATAAAACTCGTTCACTTCCTCGTCAAATGATTTCCATAATTTTTCTTTTACCCCGGAGAGGTTGAAGCCCCTGAGTCCTGCGGTAACCTGGTTTTGCAGTACAGGGTCTTCTGCAGGGTCAAACAGTATATCCAGGGCCGGCTGTACCCATAAA
>JAZBOI010000016.1:0-6420 GCA_036351095.1 Bacteroidales bacterium
ACTACAAGTTAAAGCTCAAATATAGGGCATAAAATGACATATATCAATATGTTAGAAAATGCATATCGCCCCTGAAACCGGCCGGAGGGAACCATCCTGAAAAATTCCGCCGGGTTCTTTGGTACGGGAACCGGCCGGAGGGAACCATCCTGAAAAATTCCACGGGTTCGTTGGTACAGAAACCGGCCGGAGTGGAAAGTGCATTTACGATTTCAGGGCGGACAGATCCGAAGGAGCCACAGTGCTGACTCCCCGGGCAAAACCCTTTTAAGCAAAGAGGCAATTAACTGTTGCAGGAGGGTTTACACGGCAGCGGATCAAGGAAGGTAATATTTATCATTTACTTAAACTGATAAAAGGATTATTTTTGAAATAAATAAGATGTTATGGAAGAGCCGATAAAACACTTTTATTCATTATTGGGATTTGACCGCAGCAGGATAAGCAAATGTGTTATAGGTGAAAAATATGTGGCCCTCATGAACAGCAATGGCAATACAGGTGTCTGTGCTACCCTCGGAACCCCAATGAATGACAGCCTGCTGCGGGGTGGAGAAGCTCAACCTGATGACCCGGCTCACAGGATCATCCTTAATGCCTACTTTAACTCAATATGCAATTATGAGCGCGATTACACGGACATAAGAGATATTTTTGACGGCATTGATTTCAAAACAAGGCGAAGGGTGGTGATGGTGGGATACTTTGAAAGTCTCTACAGAAAATTTCATAGCAATAATATACCCCTGGAGGTATTTGACATACACAAGGAAAGTCATGTCCTGTCAGATCTTTCAAAAATGGAAAACTCACTATCTGAAGCTGATACAATCATTCTCAGCGGCACTACCATTTTCAACAATACTTTCAATAAAATTACAGGGCTTACTTCACCGACTTGTGATATTTTTTTACTGGGCCCATCCAATATATTATCGGAAGAGATGTTCAGGTATCCCGGCATAAAGGTTGTTTTCGGTTCGGTATTCGGCCAGAATGACCATCGTGTCCTGGATATAATTAATGCAGGTCACGGAACAAGGAAATTTCTTCCTTTCCTGAAGAAAGTTTATATTGTAAGTAATGAATTCAGGCATGAAATTCGATGAAATAAAAAAGCATTTATCCAGCTTCTGCGTGGGCATTGCAGGTGCAGGAGGACTTGGGTCGAACTGTGCTGTTGCCCTGGCACGCAGTGGCATAGGGAGGTTGGTTATAGCCGACTATGACCTTGTGGAGGACACAAACCTGAACAGGCAGTATTTTTTTACCGACCAGGTAGGGATGAAGAAAACCGAAGCCCTGGAAATGAATCTTAACAGGATTAATCCTGAGACCATAAGCGAAATGCATGACATAAGGCTTAAGCCTGATAATATACCTGCTATTTTCAGGGATTGCGATCTTATTATAGAGGCGCTCGACAGCAGTGAAATGAAAGAGATGCTTGCAGAAACGGTGATGGAGACATGGCCTGACAGGCCGCTTATCCTTGGCTCGGGACTGGCCGGCTACGGCAAAAACAACGAGCTCAGGGAGAGGATATTCAGCAGCACGATAATTGTCTGTGGCGACGGAAAGACAGAGACCTGTGATGATCTGCCTCCCATGGCACCGCGGGTAGGCATAGTGGCGAATATGCAGGCAAATGCAGCTATAGAGATTTTAATGAAAAAGAGTGAAAATGAAGATAAGCCTTAATAACAGGAGCGAAGAATTTGACAGGGATGAGATGACTGTTAGCGAAATGTTGAAAATAAAACGGTTCACCTACAGGATGCGTATTGTGAAAATCAACGGGAAGCTTATTAAGAAAGAAGATTATGACAGGGCCGTGATAAGGGATGGTGATGATGTCCGGATGCTGTATCTCATGAGTGGAGGCTAAAATAAATATCATTGTTTATTTTCCAAATTTGTTTTAGGTTTGTATTATGAATGAATTCTTTAGAAGCCTGTATAACAGGATACCACCGATATTCAGGAACAGGTATTTTCTCACGCTCCTGGCATTCCTGGTATGGATAATTATTTTTGACAATAATAATCTTATCCAGAGGTATCACTATATGAAAAACCTCAGGCAACTGGAGAAAGACAGGGATTATTACAAAGAAAGGATTGAAGAAGACCGCAGAAAGCTTAATGAACTTAAGACCAGCAGTGATAACCTTGAGAAATTTGCCCGCGAACAATATTTCATGAAAAAAGATAACGAGGATATATATATTATTGTAAACGAAGACGGAGAGAAGCTATCGGAGGATAATAAATAATAGCTTATTGTTCCATTTCCCTGTATATTCTCAATAATTCCCTGGTATTTTCCTGTGTTACCCCGTAACCGCTCTTTTGGGGGGCATCGACCGGCAATCCGGAAGCTGTCTTCCCGGGACCACCGGCAGGCAGGCCCTGACCTCTATTTTGGGGGGCAATTTTCTCCAGCAGGAGGGCAGCTGCACGGCTCACGGGAATTTTTTCAGTGTAGGCTGCCGAATGCAGGAAATTAAGGTATTTCACTACCCTGAACATATTGAACCAGTTAAAGAAACGCTTTCTGAAAGATTCGCCTGAGGATGTATTACTTCTGATCTCGGATAACTTATTCTTCCAGTCATTCATATCCAGAAAATCCCTCATGCTGGCATGCAGGCTCCCGTACAATTCCCCGTACTTCTCAACACCGGTATTATAAAAAATCAATACCCTGTCAAACAACTCTTTAAGGTAAATAAATCCTGCAATATCATAAGTAAGGTAATCGTCATGATCATTTATTAATCTTGCCATTACAGGGCCTGTTCCGAAAGGCACCCTTTCAGATACCCGTGGCGAGGGATAGACTGTAGCTGTGTTAAGGCTGCAGTATCCGCCGGCAGGTATCAGTTTCTGAATGAAATAGAAATCTTCAGCACCCTGTTTTTTACTCATGCCACCGGACCTGGCATAGGCCTCAGCCCTAACGGCAAGGGCTGAACCAACAGTATGGAAAACCCATGGGAAACCTGCAAATTTCAGTGCCTGCACATAATATCTGAGGTGCAATTCATATTGTGCGATTGCATCATAGATCTCAGGGGGCATTTCTCCCTCAAGGGGGTGTTCGAAAAACAATGAACATGCGTTCCGTCTCTTTTGTAAGTAAAGCTCATTATATAACTCCCTGAAATAATTTTCCGACACCAGGCAGTCCGCATCCAGCGATACGATAATACCTGACATGTTATCCAGGAGAGAGAAACGCCTGAGGGCTTCATCCATACCGGTTTTTCTTGCCATCCCAACACCCCATCTTTCACCCTGCAAACCGGTATCATGGAAGAGCAGTTTAATGAAGCTTCCTTCATTCCTTTTCTTCCATTCAGCCAGTTCGGCACAGGTACTGATATTTTGCTTCAGTGCCTTTTCATCTGCCCATTGCGGGGCATTCACAATTACTATCACCTCCACACCGCATGGTGGCTGCAGACAGTCAAGAAGTGAATCGAGGGTAAAAATAATCCCGGGCTCATCAAAGGCCGGGATTACCACAATTATTCCGGTATTTTTTTCCGGTATCTCTGCAAACAGTTTGTCAGTTAGTGTCTTGTTTGCCAGATAATCGGATACAACATCCATTACTTACTGGCTGTGTCTTTATTATATTTAAAATTTACTCCCTTAAGAACAGCATCGGTAATATTCAGTGTACTGTTGGCATACATTACGGGATTTCCGAAGCTTTTGGCCAGGATAAAGTCATAATTATGATCAGCTGAAAATTCCTCCAGGTAATCATAGATATAATTCAGTATTTTCCTGTTCATTACCTGTTCTTCCTCTATCAATTGACTTTCCAGCTGGTCTCTCAGGTTCAACAGTTCCTGTTGCTGCTGGAGCAGCTCCTGTTCCATCTGTGCAGCTGTTGCTCTTGTAACCAGTCCTTTCCTTACTTTATCCTCATAATCACGAGCGCCTGTCTCATACTGCCTGCCCCTGGTATTCAGTTCCGATTCAGAACTCTGTTGTTTTGCCATCAGGTCTTCTCTCAGGTCGAAATACATATCAAAATTAAGTATTATCGAGTCAATTTCGACATAGGCTATATTTCCGGACGGTGCACGTTCTTCAGTTGCCTGGCCCGGGGTTTCGGCATCCCCAACCGGTCGTGTAAGTTGCCAGAGCAGGAAAATGACTACTGCAAGGATTGATATTACTGAGAGGATTAAGGGTAACTTCTTCATCACTAAATGTTAATTGGTTAAACAAAACAGGCAACAAATATAAAGTAATTTAGTGAATTACGAAAAAGCAGGCTTTCTAAAATTCGGGGCATGGGACGGCATGGAACATCCTTCTGCGGCTCCCCAGCGAGGATGTAATAAATTCATAAACAAGGGATATCTCGTGGGAACCCCCGGTTGCTCCAATCAGGTTCGAGATAGTGAAGTCATAGCTGTATCCTATGTGCAGGCTTTGTGTCTTGATACCGATCAGCCCTATAATAGCATCACCTGCCTGGGAAGTAACAAAAGGAATACCCCTGTACCAGAGCCCGAAAATAACAGGGTCCCTGTAGTAGTAGAGTCCGAGATCTGACTGCCAGAAGCGATCCTGGTATTTAATATTGCCTGCCACAGAAATAACTTCGGAATACCTGTTAAGCAGCCGGCCGCGCCTGGCTATCTGCATACCACCAAACACATTAACCTTGACCGGCACGTTTGTCTCCCAGTCGCCGTAAAATGACTGTCGCGGCTTCAGAAGGTGATCCAGGTTGAATCCTCCCCATATCCTGTCGTTATAAGCCATTGCGGAGAATGCAAAATCCACATCAGCCACTCCTTCAAAAGGAGGAGGATAAACCGACGGGGTTGTTCCCCTGGCTGTTATCATACTATTCCAGATCAGCTTGGTATAATTAAGGCCCAGATAAGTAAACTTGAAATTAATCCCCGGCCGTATATGCCAGTCGCGGTTCAGCTGGATATCATATGAATACAGGAGCCCGATATTGGTTGTACTCAGATCACCCGATCCGGCCACATCGTAGGTAGCCAGCACACCTATGCCCGACCTGAAGTTGGGCATGTTCCTGTCATAACTAAAGCTGTATGTATTAAAAACACCTGATACCGCAGGCCACTGGTTCCTGTAATTGATTGATACCCTGTTTTCTTCAACCGCACCGGCAAAGGATGGTGCAAGGTAGAGCGGATTGGCATAGAACTGGGAAAAGTGTGGATCCTGACCCTTCAGGCCGAAAGAGGCCAAAAGACAGATAAGAAGAATAGTATATTTTATTCGTATTTGCAAGTCCGGTACTGTTTCGACTATCAATTACGAAATTAACGAAATGAAACGGATTTAGTTACGTTTTTTACCCTATTAATTATGCAGTAACTAACAAAATCATGAAACTTTTGAACAATAGAACAAAACAGACCACAGGTAAACTCATGCGTGCCAACCAGCATAAAATGGCTGGTGTCCGGCAATCACCATTTAGGAAGAAGGGTCAGATCACCGCCTTTGACGAAAGGCTCGCCATTCTTGAATGTTCCCCTTGCTTTCCATATATATACCCCGGGTTCAGCTTTCTGGCCCTTGTAGTAACCATCCCATCCTACCTGTATATCATTTGACTCAAAAACGAGTATACCTCTCCTGCTGTATACCCTGAGGTTATAGGATGTAACACCCGAGTATACGGGATGGAATACCTCTTCCTGCTGATCACTCCGCGCGGAATAATAACCACCTGTCGGGCCTCCCTCGTTTGGCACAAAGGCATTTGGGAATTTAATATAGCAGCTGTTATTCTCAAATGCATTTGTTATTACCATGCTGTCCACACACCCATATTCGGATATTGCTTTCAGTTTAACAGTGTACGACCCTGGCCTGTCGTAGAAATGGGCGGGTTCAAACTCATTGCTCACGGTTCCATCGCCAAAATCCCATTCCCAGGCACTTGCATTCTGGGAGAAGTTGTAAAAACGCACCTGCTCATCAGGTAGTGAAGGATTACCTTCACTTATTTCAAATTTTGCCTCCGGTTTAGGATAGACAGTTACCTTAGCTCTTTCAGTAATTATTGACCCGTCTTTACCAAAAAGCACCAGCCGAACTTCATATATACCTTCCTCGTCATATATCCAGACCGGGTTATCATCGGTACTTGTTCCTCCGTCATCAAATTCCCACAAACAGGAATCATAATTATGAGACATGTTCCTGAAATATATACTCAGGGGAGCGCAACCTTCGCTTAGCTCAGGGACAAATGCTGCCACGGGTGCCGGTTCCGCTTTTGTTTCAGTAACAAAACTGTCGTTACTGGCCAGGTTGTTGATCTTTTTGCTCCCGGCCTTACTATCTTTGCTTTCTGCTTTCTCCTGCTCTTCCCCTGCCACTACTTCTTCCTGCTTACCATCTGCC
>JAZBOI010000017.1:0-28365 GCA_036351095.1 Bacteroidales bacterium
AGAAGGTCAAAAGCAGTTTCATTTACGAGCACACCCTTCCTCCTCAGTGAATCTTTTACATCCTCGTATACCGCATCCCTCCCGATATAGATATCAATACCTTCAAGCCCGGCCTCAAGGGGAGAGAAAAACATTCTCCAAATAACAATGACAGCAAGGAATACAGCCAGGATACCTGCCAGGATGATACGCCATATCAATTTTTTTCTCTTCATACCCTTCTTGTTAAGATTACAAAAATAATATATAATTGTAAATTTGCGGCTATCGAATGATGCAAGCAAAAAACGGGCCCTAAATAAGCATGGCAGAATTATATTTATTATCTTTAAATAAAAAAAACCAATGAAAAAATCCAACATCACCAGCCTGGCGGTTCTCATAATTGTAATTGCGCTAACTGTGGCCGGCTGTGCCAAGCAGCCTGGTTCATCATCAAAGGACACAAATAACCTGGAATACGGTTTCACGGGAAGTGAATCATATTCATATATGCAAACATCGGATATAATACAAAGCATTGTATTCGGTGGGCAGGATGTCAATACAACTATAAAAACAAGAATAGGCTTCACAGCCATGGCCAAGGGCATATCACAGGGAGATCTGATACTTGAGATTACTGTTGATACCCTGTTGATGTCTATCAACTCAATGGGAACAAGTATGAACGAGGATATAAGCGATGTAAGGGGAAAAAGCTTTCTGATGACAATGAGCAAGAAAGGCAAAGACCTGAACCTGGATGAAGCAGAAAACATTTCTTATTCCATTGCAGGATTACAAACATCGAACCTGAAAACCAGCTTTATTACTATCTTTCCCTCTTTGCCTGAAGGAAATATTAGTGCCGGTCATACCTGGCATGATACAGATACCATTACTGTAAACACTGAAACCGAAAATTCCGAAATGATCCTTTCAACTGATTACACAGTGGAAGCAAGGGAAAAGGTATCAGGATATGATTGTTTCAGGATCAGCTACCTGTCAAGCGGCACCAGTGATGGCAGCAGCCAGACACCACAGGGACTGGTTGTGTCAAATGCCGATGTCAACATAAAGGGTTACTTCTATTTTGCAATAAAGGAGGGAGTTATCATATCAGATCATACAGAAATGAAATCTGATGGTGACCTGGGCCTGCCTTCAGGTGAATCAATACCGATGTACACCACAGTAAGCACGGATCTGAAACTGTTATAAGAATAAGAGAAAAAATACAGTCTGCTGATTACAGCCTGATCTGCCCTGAGCAGGCAGACAGCACCCTGCATAATACACTCTTCAAATGTGAATAAGGCAACTACACCCGGAATTGAAGAGCGGCGTGATTCATGAATATTTTCGGTTGATCGAATCGATTCTTCTTTCCAGGTCCTCTATCTTTTCCTGAAGGTTCTTTTCAATATTTTCAAGCTTCCTTTGCATGTCATTTATGAACTCCTCGTCTATCCTGATCCCGGGGAAATCCCATTCAAAATCAAAATACATATCCTGAAAATCAGGTATACTGAAAGAAAATTCAAATTCATTTTCACGCCAGAAAGGTGAGGCGTCATAGTCCCTGCCCTCCTCGAGTGCCCTGAGGACATTTTTCATCGTTTCTTTTTTACTGCCCTGCAGGTTTTGTTGAACCTGATTCAGGGATCCAGCATTAATATTAAGGGTCAAAGCCGCAAATAACAGCAGCAGGCTGAATTTTACGATTATTCTCTTCATGACTTAAACATTTGGATTATTCTTTTTGACAGGATAAATCTACGAAGAAAATCATTTGCTCTTGCTTAATGAATTGTTAAATAGGTGAGCTGAAAAATACTATTTGGTTAATGAATATTTACACCGGGACAAAAAGAGGCCATCCTTTGCGTATTTTCTCTACCCTTAGCTTTATTCGGGTGCCAGGCAGGTAAGCCCTTTCAGTGTAAACATTATGCTCCAGTCCATGTTCATCAGCAACAATCAGTATCTTACCCGCCCCGTCAGGTCTGTCACTGACGGAAATTATTTCCAGATCATATTCGTTTCCGGGCTCATAATAAGGGTTGAGGGGCTCAATCTTGTACATCCCCTGGTCATGATACCTGATATATCTGCCCCTGAAAGCTTTGCCTTTGTCCAGCCCGTAATAGGAATATTGTTCAACAGGCAAAAGATGGTGCTCACTATACGGGTCGCTCACCAAAAAATACTCCCTGCCATCCACACCCATCATCCTGTCATAAATATAAAATTCAATAATTTCATCCTCTTCCCTGCTTCCGGCTTTCTTACTTTCAACAGGCCCGGTAAAGAGAATCTTTCCTTTATTTATTCTCCTGATAATAAGGGATACTTTTCCTGTCTTAAGAGGATCAAATGAAGCTACCATATTTATGGGAACCACCACTTCATTACCTGACCTGTCACTTAGCAGTATGACCGGAACCTGTTCACCTGCTTCATTTATTCTTATATCCCTGCCGCTTACCCCGAACTCATATTCCTCCCCTTCAGTATAGTAAGGATGGGCAGGTTCAAGGAATACTTCGCCACGACAGTTTATTTTATCAACCCGGCAGGAGATTATATCACCAATTCCAATATTGTAAGACTGATAATATTGCTGAGGAAGAAGATACTTCTGCTCATCAGGGCCCCTGAGCAAAAAAAAATCATTTTCACCCAGACTCAGTGTCTTTTCAACGAGGAAGTCATATCTCTTACCTTCATCCAGTTTCATAGCTTCTACAATTTGCTTCGCCCTTCAGGAGATCCTTTTTCTCCGGTAAGCCCTTATGTCAGTTTGATGGTCCAATAAGCAGGCACCTTAGTATAAGGGCCCAATAACTGGCATCTCAGTATCAGGGTCCAATAAACAGGCACCTCAGTATAAGGGCCCCATAATCCTTGCCAGGCTTTCCCTGTATTTTTCCGTCTTTGACCTGTCCTCCCAGAGGTCGGGAAGCAATTCCTTACTGTTACGCAGGTCATCCATAAATGTTTCTTCAAGTTCAGATGCAAATTCTTCATCATAAATAAGGGCTGTGACTTCAAAATCCAGGTCAAAGCTTCGTACATCAACGTTCACAGAGCCAACTGAAGAAAAGACCCCGTCAACAACAATATATTTCGAATGATTAAAACCGGAAACATAAAAATACATTCTTACTCCTGCATCCAGCAATTCGGAAACATATGATCTTGATATCCAGTTTGCTATCAGCGAATCAGACTTCTCAGGAATAATTAGCCTGACGTCCTTTCCGCTGAGGGCAGCTGTTTTCAGTGCATTCAGTATGCTCTCATTAGGTGAAAAATAGGGTGTACACAGGTAAACCTTCTCCCGGGCTGTTGCTATAGCTGACAGGTATGCCTGCATAATATTGGCCCAGTCACTGTCCGGACCGCTGCTGGCCAGCTGTATCCAGCTTTTGCCGGCAGTATCAACTTTCGGAAAGTACTCAATTTTTCGCGTAAGTATCTCCCCGCTTAGGAAATACCAGTCGGTCAGAAATATCCTGTTCAGCCCTGCTACCGCCTCACCTCTTACCCTCAGATGGGTATCGCGCCATTTTCCAAGTTTGGGTAAGCCGTGCAGGTACTTATCCGCAATATTCATTCCCCCGATAAACCCGGTCTTACCGTCAATAACGAGGATCTTCCTGTGATTGCGGTAATTTATTTTACTGGCCAGCCATGGAAATCTGACGGGGAAGAATGGAAATATCTGCACTCCTGCCTTTCTTGTTTCTTTAATATATCTTTCCTTGAATGACCAGCTACCCACGTCATCAATTATCATACGTACTTCCACACCCCTGGATGCTTTCTCCATTAAAAGATGCCTGAACTTATTGCCTATTTCATCAATATTAAACCTGAATATCTCGAAGTGGATATGGTGCTCTGCCTTTTCAATAGCGTCCAGCATAGAATCATATACCACTTCAGCATCTTTCAGCAGGCTAACTTCATTATTGTCGGTCAGCACTGATTTTTCGTTATTAAGCATCAGTGTCATAAGGTGTTGCTTCGACCTGACCCTGGCTGATTTTTCTTCGAGCCGTATATCGAGTGATTCAATCTGCTTAATAGCCACATTCAGGACATTTTCACTGTCAATCAATCCTTTCCTGGAAAATATTTTCTTCTTGCGGTAATTCTGGCCAAAGAAGAAATAAAGGATAATTCCTGCAACGGGTATCAGGGAGATCACCAGTACCCATGAGAGGGTTTTTACGGGGGCCCTGTTTTCAAATATTATTACCAGGCATACTACAATTACAGTGATAAGATAAAGTATTGACAGTATCACCTGTAACGAAAAGAAACCTCCTGCAGGGTCAGTGTCCATTAATCAAGTATTTAACAAGGCTCAAAATAAAAAAAACTCCCTTGCCGAACAAGAGAGTTTAATTTATTCAGTAATTATTTCTTAAAACATTATGCCGGCACTCAGGACAATTGCATTTGACCTGCCATCAAGCGTGAAAGTTTCGCCTCCCACGGTTACTTCATCACCATATTTATTCAGACCACCCTCATACCTCACGTCTATTGTTATTTTCTTTGCTATATCAACTCCTAATCCTGCCTGGTATCCGAATGTTGCAGCTTTGTATACATTCTCGGCGTTTTCAAAGAGATCACTTGTGGAACTTAGCATCACTGATGCTGCAGGTCCTGCCATAATCCTGACCGGGCCCAATCTGACACCCAGCATTATCGGAACATCCAGTTTATTGAATTTCTGGCTCTTTATCTCATCTGCAGTTGTTCCAGCATCCTGTACAAGTATATTATTTTCAGCCGTTGCAAACAAAATTTCAGGTTGCAGGATCAGGCCAAACATGGATAACCTGAAAAAGGCACCTCCATGAAAGCCCCACGAAGCTTCTTCAGCAGCACGGAGTGTGTAATCAGCCCCTGACTGTACACTTTCAAGATCAAAGTTATTTGATGAAGCACCGACCTTTAAACCCCAGTCAAACTGGGCAAAAGCACCGGTTGATAAAATAAGTGCGAAAATGATTAGAATTGATTTTTTCATTTTAAGAATTTTTTAGTTTCACAAGTATGTACGGTTTTATCAGTAAAAGGTTGCATCAACATCTTTTACTACTCCATTAACTTGTAACCCACACCTTTTATTGTCTGAATAAGCTCTGCGCCCACTTTTTCCCTTAATTTTCTTATGTGCACATCTATTGTCCTGTCTCCTACAATTATATTCTCACCCCACACCCTCTTGAATATTTCAGTCCTGGTAAAGACTTTACCCGGCTTTGTCAGCAGGAGAGACAGCAACTCAAATTCTTTCCTGGGAAGGAAAATATCCTCATCATCCAGGTGGAGTATAAAGCGCTCCCTGTCGAGACTGAGGTTGTATGACCCGAGTACCTGCACTGATTCCTGCTCTTCATTCGTCACCGTCCTGTACCTCCTTAACAGTGCACGCACCCTGCTAACGAGCAGTTTTGGTTTAACTGGCTTAATAATATAATCATCGCCACCCGCCTCAAATCCGGCTATCTGGGTAGAATCTTCACTTTTGGCTGTCAGGAAACAAATTATCACGTCAGCCATATCAGGATCTGACCGTATTTTTTCGCAGGCCTCAATGCCATTTATCCCCGGCATCATTATATCCAGCAGTATAAGATGAGGTTTAACTTCGGTGGCCTTACTGATACCTGATTTACCATCTTCCGCAGTATGAACAATAAATCCCTCCTTGCGCAGTGTATAGGACAGGAATTCCCTGATATCATTCTCATCGTCCACCAGTAATATTGTATACTCACTGTTCATCCTGTATAAGTTATCATTTTTCCAGCTCGCGGGCGATAACTTCTTTCATCTCGTTGAACTCGTCCATTCTGAATAAGCGGGTAAGGAAAATTATCTTACCTTCCCTGTCAATAATAACATTCCGTGTAACACCGGCACTCTTCTCCGCGTACAATCCAAATATATCCGCACCGGGGTCCAGGGCCAGGGGATAGGATATTGCCATGTCATTTTTGAATTTTCTCACTGTTGCCAGCGGTTCATCCCTGTCTATCCCTATCACTTTAAGGCCTTTGTTTTTCATCTCCTGCCAGATCTCCTTTTCGATATGGGGCATTTCTTTACGGCATACACTGCACCAGCTGGCCGTGAACTGCAACATCACAACATCACCCCTCAGATCCGACAGCTTATATTCATCACCATCCACTTCGCGTACCAGGAAATCAGGTGCCATATCCCCCACCTTAACAAGGTAGCCATGCTCATAAACCTGTCCTGTTATTGTGACATCACCAACCAGCAGGATGCATATCATCATACCCATAATAATCATCAGCTTCTTCATATTTGTTTTTATATTATGATAGTGTCCAAATATATATTAATTAATCTTCACATGGCACAAATTTTGCTTTCAATTAAAAAAAGTCATGAAGAACATAATATATATATTACTTGCAGTTCTCTTATTATCGACGTCCTGTTCAGGCTTGAAAAACCGACAGCAGGTACGGGCCGAAAGAGAATTAATAAAGCGTGAGGATGTCAGGAAGGCGGTTGAGTCGCAGCAGATGCTAATAAAGGTTGACAGGATATATTCGCATCATGGACGGATAATGGATGTCAATCCCCGCAATAATTTCATAATAATTGACAGGGACAGGACAAGGGTAAGCCTTGCATACTTTGGTAAATCATTTACCATCAGGCCTGTTGCTGCCATAAACTTTACAGGCAAGGTCAATACAGCCAGTATGGATACTAAAGCGGATGGCAGTTATGATCTCCAATTTGAACTTGGCCAGGGAAATGAGAAATTTGATGTTAGCATTAAAGTCAGCGCTAGCGGCTATGTCAATATGAATGTTATCAACCCAAGGATTGATTTTGTGAGATATTCAGGAACCCTGAGCTCATTATAAAGTCTAAAAGATGTAGAAGAAGCCTACGCATATGCTCAGGGCTTCAAGGTCTACATCCTCTGACCTGGTATGGCTGTATTCATTGCTGCTGCTTATTACATCCATCTTAAAATCGTAAGAAGCACCGCTGCTCAGGTAATCGGCACTTAATCTCAGTCCCGTACCGGAGCGTGATTTATATAAGAGGCTGGCACCGTAGGAATATGCAAGTGCTGCTGATGGACCGTCACTGCTTGTTTCCACGGTGCTTGAACCTTCTTCATAAAAGAGCTCTCTTTTGGGATAGAAGGCCATTGTTAATCCTGCCAGTCCGTGTATACCTGCCTGGAAGCGACCAAAAGGAACGGATATCTCTGGTCCGATCATCAGGTTGACATAATTCCAGAAGCCTGATTCAAAACCAACATCATCTGCCAGCGGCCGTGAACCAGAGACAGGTATTACAGATTGAGTCCAGGCATAATCCAGTAAATGTTCCAGGTAATCTTCATTTTCAGCATACAAGGATCCGAACCCCAGCACACCGCCTATCCCAATTACAGGAACAGGGAAATAATAACCTTCAAAATTAACGGTAAATCCCGGGATGGCATAGCCATCATTAAATAGCTCCCCGGCGGCTGCAAAGTCGCCCCTTGGAATGCTTGTACCCAGACTGAATCCGAGATAGCTTTCCTGGGCCCCGGCGTTGAAGGACAGGAACAGGATGCATACAGGTATTATTATAGCTTTTTTCATTGGTCTGATTTTTTGTCATTAGCTCTTTCAAATAATTTCCGGAAGGCAGGTAATAGCTCTTTCCACGCCCCCTGCAGGGAAATTTTAATCACACTGCCCGCGAAAATTAAATGCATAAAATTCTTTCGTTCCTTTAACGTGCTCAGAGTGACTAAACCCTTTCCAAAAGTAAGCTATTTCTTCTAAATATCCAGCAGGCCTGTGTTTTTAACCAGGATAATATATTCTGAATTCAATTCGCGGTAACCATACTCGTAACAGTATCTTGTTATAAGGCTGTCGCCATCGGTTTCAACCGAATGTGTAAAGAAATTAATGTTGAATTCTGAAACAAGCAGGGCATCCCTGTGTATCTTTTTCTTGCCGCCTTCATAAAGGTCACAGAGAATTTTTCTGTTTCTGCGTAAAACACTATGCACATTACGAACCAGGTTGTTTGCTTCCCGGTTAATGGTATTATTATAGTTATTACGGCATTGATCAGAACAAAATTTCTTATCTGATCGCCCTCTAAGTAATTCACCGCAGTCGAGACATTTCCTAACCGGCATCACCGAAATTTTTATAAAGTTAAAAAATGTAATTCTCGATTACAACGATTGGAACAGCTTTTCACAGGAAATGATTCCCACATGCGATTTTAAACGTTTAACAAACAGGTATAAATGCTTATTAACCGACACATAGCTGGCTCCTGGTATATGTTTGCATAAGAAACTTATGTTAAACTAAAATTCATTAATCATGGCATCACTGAACAACAAAGTACATCTTATCGGTAATCTTGGAAAAGATCCTGAGGTATTGGAGTTTGACAATGGAAGAAAAGTGGCAAAATTTCCTCTTGCCACCACTGAAAACTACAAAAATGAAAAAGGTGAAAAGCTGAGTGAGACAACCTGGCATAACCTTGTTCTATGGAACGGGCTTGCCGGGGTAGCCGAAAAATATCTTACAAAGGGCAAAGAGATAGCCGTTGAAGGCCGGATTGTGCATCGCGATTACGAAAAGGACGGTGAGAAGAAATGGATCACTGAAATAATTGTAAGCCAGATGCAGATGCTCAGGGGAAACAGAGGAGAAGGGGTTTTTGATGAGAAGCAGGATAATTGACGGCTGTGCCGGGTTAAAGGAGTCAATGAACCCGGTCATCCCGGGCACACACGGAGTTGTGCCCGGGATGTTTTTATTTTACCATTTCTCCTGGAGATATTTCTTAACCACCCTGTGCAAAAGGCTGAGATCAGTGACCTGAATCTTTTCTTCCCATGGTAGGTTTTCAGGGCTTTCCGCTTTCTTTGCAGCATATTCACCGGCATCCTCATAACGTCCCTCATATAAGGAAAGAGCCCATTTCTTCACCCTTTCATCATTGACCTGTTCAAGCCATTCACTGAAATAAGTATCTGACTCCCTTGTTCTGTTCAATTCTCTTAAAGCAAAAACCCTCAGTATATTGTAGGAATCGACACAGTCCCTGTCATCAGTACACTCATCTATAATTTTGGTGTAAAGATTTCTGGCCTTTTCGATATCACCACTTTTTGTCAACACCATTGCCTTAACAAAATCCAGCAAGCGTTCATCCACCTCGTAGGGTTTTCCAACACCCAGGTTTTCAGGCCAGCGGTAAGCATTTTCAATATACCTGTATGCATCATCTATACGGCCATACCAGTAACTGTCCATTGAAGCCAGGACATTGGCTCTTTTCCACACTTCCCTGCCCTGCCATGATCCTTCGTGGGGAAGTATCCGGGTTTGCTCCAGCAGTTCGACACAGCGGTAAACACTATCTTTTGCCAGCAGGCACCTGGCATGATCAAAATCAATGATATAGTTACCTTTGAACTTTTCATATGCCCCGGTGGACAATTCCAGGGCCCTGGTAGTGTAGCCACGATCAAGATAAAAATTAATCAGCTTGTGGTTTGTCCTCCACCTGCCAGGAGCTAATTTATAGGCTTCCCTGTAATCCCGCTCCGCCCCGATATCATTATCCTCAACATTAAAATCACCCCTTGCCATATAAAATTTCCAGTCGTCCGGCTCATCCGACAGGCCTGCGAACAGATCTCCCGCCCTGTCCCTGTCGCCCGCATTCCAGTAAATTAGTGCCAGGTAATATCCGGTCTTCCAGCTGCTGTTTCTCCCTGCAGCCCAACGCAGCATCATTTCAGTCTCAGACCTGAAAGGAAAGACAAAATCTATTTCTCCCGTTAAAAATTCATCAAGGTGCTTTTCAGCCATTTCAGCACTGCCCAGCCTGGCATAAACATATGAAAGATACAAGCCGATCAAAGGGTGCCGGGGAGCTATTTCCAACAGAGTGGCAGCTTCCCGGTAAAAATGATAGTTTATGTACCAGCTGGCCATCTCCAGGAAAGTCTGGTATGGAAACTCATTGGAGACATAAGCCATCACAGTCTCAGCCAATGAATCCACAGGGTGAAGGAGGTAATTCTCGAACCTGGCAAAATGATTAAGCGGATCATCAAGTATAAGATCCTCATAGAGGGATTTAAACAGTGAGTCATTGCCTGTTTTCCTGGCCCACACGAGCCTTGTCCTTTTCATCTGCGCATCTTCACTTCCCTTCATCAGGGCATGATCAATATACCTCAGTGCCTCACCTGTACGGTTTTCCCTCAGTGCCAGCAGTGCCAGTTTATTTATGCAGATATTATAATATTCACCGGATAGCATAGCAAGGCCGTAAGCGTCTCTTGCCCGGTAAAGATCACCCTTCCTCTCCATTAGACCGGCATATATGTAATTGGCCTCGGGATCATAGGCATTAAATGCAAGCACTCTCCTTACAGCCTCTTCGGCTTTATCGTACCTGAACCGCCTCGATTCCAACCCGGCCAGTTTCGTATAGGCAGGAATAAAATCAGGATCCTGCTCAATACACATATTTACATATTCGAGTGCCTCCGGGTAATTTCTCTGTCTTAAGTACTCAAGTGCCTGGTAATATTTACCATAAACGGTATTCCAGTTGAAAGGCATGCTCCTGAGTGGTCTTTCGAGGATTTTCCTGCTTTTATCTTCTCTGTATATAGCCTTACCCTTCTTGCGAAGATAAATGCCCGAGACATTGAAATCATTGTTTAGCCTTACACTTAGTGTATCTGCTGGTTTAAGATCCAGGCTCCTTGATACAGTGTCGGCTCTTTCATTCACAATATCCACTGTATCTTTCACTTTACTGAGCGCATACAGCAGGATTTTCTGTTCCTGCCCGTCATCTTTGATATTCAGGGCCATTTCCTCTGAAACAACTTTTACACCCCCGATCTTTGAAAGGGGAAACCACTTTTCAGTAAAATACAATTCTGATCCGGGCCTGAATTCAAGGTGTTTAAAAGGTGTGTACGTGCTTCCCGCCCCTGCCTGGTTATACAACAAACCTGTTTGTATCTCTGTATACTGCTTATTCCGGCTTGTATCAGTCAGCAGATCTTTCCATATTTCTCCCTGCCGTGAAAGTGCCCACATCCAGATTTTTTTACCTGGCTTAAGGGGGTACAGGGAACGGTGACCAAAGCCATAATCAGCGTCAGTATAATATCCGGCAAACCAGTCGGTATAAGTTCCCAGCACATGGTAACTGTGGTCTCCCCCAAAATCATTGTTCACATATACTGAAAGATCCGTACCCTGGTCATTAAGAGGCCACGGATAGAGGTTGCCGGAGTGGTCAATATGATTTGTTCCCGGGAAGTAATATTTCAGGTCATCTTCCACATCAAAGGAAGCGTTCATCCAGTGATATAATGAGGTTCCTCTTGCTGAATGGTTTTTCCATGTTGTTCTTGTTTCGAACCACGCTTTATCCGCGGGCAGACAAATTTCGACTCTCCACTCCGTCCTGCCGGGCAGATCAAGTGCACCGACAAAACATGACACACTGCTGTCAGGGTTGACCCTTACATAATAATCCACAGGACTTGAGGTTGTAGGGGAATGACCGATAGTGCCAAAGTTGAATTCAATCCCACCACTTGTCCAGGGGCCTCTCATGGCAATATCCCTGAATTTCACAACATTATTGTAATAAATAAAAAACTCGCCGTTTGTTTTATCCATTGCACCATATACCTTGCCTCCCAATTCAGGTGCCACCCATAGTTTAATCCATTCGTTCTCCAGGCAAATCATATTCCAATCCTCATTTACAGGGTCAAGGGAGTAAGCATCGAAACGGAAATAAGGGTAAATTTTACCCGGTGTTGCAATGGGGTCAGGATCACCAAAGGGATATGTTATCATCTCTTTCTGCTCCTCATAAATTGTTGCTTTCTGCGAGAAAAGCTGCAGGCTCATAAGTGCCATGAATGCCAGTAGATAATACTTTCTCATGGGGAAAGGGCTATGATATTATTCAATAATACAAAAAAATTTGGAATAAGGCAATATTCAAGGAACTGTGATACACAGTTCTACTATGCATAATAAAAGAGGGGGCTGGTTGGGCCCCCTCGTAATATTTTGGTAAAAGAAAATCCTAATAGTCCTTGAGTTCAACATTCGTTCGATAATCACCCAGGAGATGTTCAGCGAAATAATACCACATCATGGTTTCAAAATACTCCGTATATTTCCCAAAGCCATGCCTTTGCCCGGGCATGATCATAAAATCGAACCGCTTATTGGCCTTTACAAGCGCATCAACCACCCTGATACTGTTGCCCGGGTGTACATTGTTATCAATGTCACCATGAACAAGCAGCAGGTAGCCTTTAAGATTCTCAGCCAGATCCTGGTTGGCCGGCACATTTGATTTGAAGCTGATTTCAGTCCTGAGGCTGTCAGTTTCTTCAGCGGGGTACGCCTGCCCTTCTTTTTTCTCTTCATTATTAACCTTCACTTTCTTCTGGATTTCTTTCACTCCATGGTGTGTTTCACCCCACCATTGATTATAAATGTTATTATCATGGTTTCCGGCAGATGATACGGCAACATCGTAAAAGTCCGGGTAAGTAAGCAAAGCCGCAGTACTCATGAATCCACCCCCTGAATGCCCGTAAATACCTACTTTCTCTATATCTATATAATCGTACCTGTCGGCCAGTTGTTCAATTCCATATTTATCATCGGCCAGGGCATAATCTCTTAAATTATTATAGCCGTATGTATGGTAGTAATTATTCCTCTGCGGACTACCACCCCTGTGTCCGAAATTAACAACTATAAAACCAAGCTGGGCCAGTGCGGTATTATACCTGTGGCTCACCGAGAAAGAATATGGGACTGACTCGGTTTGAGGTCCCGGGTAAACGTAGGAAATAACCGGGTATTTTCGTGTTGAATCAAAATCGAAGGGTTTGAACATCACCCCGTATAAATCAGTCACTCCATCCTTGGCCTTGACAACGAAGCTCTCTGGCATCTGCCAGCCTGTTTCATAGACCATTGAAAGGTCCGGTTCTTCCAGGTCAAGCAGCCGGGCCCCGTTAGCATCCCTCAGCACAGACTTAGGAGGCATGTCAACACGTGAATAGTTATCAACCCAGTAATCATTTGTTTCGGACATGCTGAAAGAGTGGTTGGCATCTTCAGGGCTGATAAGTTTCATACCGCCTTTATCGAGAGAAACCCTGTAGAGCATCGTATAATAAGGATGCACACCTTCTTCACGGCCAAAGGCCTGAACAAACAGTTCCCTTCCGCTGGTATCAATTCGCATGATATTTCCTGTTACGAAATAGCCATCGGTAATCTGCCTTTTCAGGTTGCCATTACCGTCATACAGGTAAAGATGACCCCAGCCTGTTCTTTCCGACCACCAGATAATATCATCTCCCTCGTTCAGCACAGAAAGGTTACCATAGCCATAGCCATCGTAGATATAGGGATACTGTTTTTCATTGAATAAAACTTTCAGATCCCCGGTACTGGCATCTACCATACATATCTCCAGTTCAGTGAGGTCTCGTTTCTTACGTTGAATAATCATTTTATCGGCCGACTCCTGTGAAGTCCAACTCACATTCAGTCTCTGGTCCTTCCATTTTGCAACATCCACATCAGTACGTTCCCTGCTCTCAACATCAAAAATTATCAATTCATACTGGGGAACGTTCTCCTCGCCTGGCATTGAATACTTGTATGTTTCCAGTTCAGGCCTGGGATCGGAAAGTGCATTTATTACAAAAAGATCACTGACTTTACGGCTGTCTGATTTTACCACATATAATTTTTCCTCGTTCTCGAACCACCTGGCAATACTCCGAACTTTCTTGTCTTTGGTTGTATCTGACCTGCTGCTAGCATACCCGTAGTGAAGTTCCCCGTCAGTAGTAAGCTGTACTTCAACGCTGTCAGGGTCGTTTGCCTTCATTATAAACAGGTTATGGTTCTTCGCATATGCTATCCAGGTACTGTCGGGACTGTATGAAGCCCACCTGTCATTCCTGTCTTCGTCAGGAACAGTATCCTTAATGAGCAGGTTTCTGTCTGTCATATTATAGAGGAAGCGGATAGAATCTATCTTAAAAGTAAATTTTGTTGTACTCTCCTTTTCAAATTCAATATCACTGATAGGCAGGTCGAGCTGGTTGTATGGCCTGTGTATCAGTTTATGGATCTGGGAGGCCATATACCTGCTGTCGAACAGGAGTTTTTTTGATTTTGCATCAGCATCAACATAGTAATAGTTTTTGCCATCAGATTTTTTATAAGAGTACCAGAACTTATTTGTTTCGTGTATCCAGTTTGCCCTCACATTCAGATCACCCGCTTTCTGGTTGAGGTTTGAGGATCTGAATTTTTCAGCCGCTTTGAAATTAGCTGTCTGTGAATAGCTTAAAGCTGAAAAGAGCAAAACAACAAAAATGATTAATGGTCGTTTCATAGAAAGATTTGTTTATGTACAGATACAAATGTAGTAATCCTGATGATAAACAAATCATAAAGTGTTATAGAACAGAAAGGTGAAAGAAAATTTCATTCAAGGTACTGATCACTCAGTTTTTCATACAGAAGCATCCCTTCAATTAGCTTACCTTCCCGGTCAAATAGCCTGCCCCTGTAGCCAACAGGCTCCCACAGGCATGTACCATTTCCCAGGTTATCGGGGAGCTTAAACACTATACGGTGTATTTCTTCCCTGAAAATTGAGTATTCAACAACGTTAACAGGTTTTTTGTAGCGTTGAACAAGGTCTGTGAGATTATATTCCAGGTCCTCAAGTGTACCATGCCATCTCGGGTAATAAGAAACTCCCATGATGTCGAATTCGACTCCCCTGGCAATCATATTATCAAACCAGAAAACGGCTTCCTCATTCTGACCCCCCAGGGCAAGATGCATCATTACGGGTATATTCTTATCAACGGTCCTTACGCCCCTCACTCCTGCCTTCAGTAATTCTGCCAGCTGATCCGGCCTGCCAATATGACCGTCGGGCCAGAGCAAGCCATGATTTATCTCATTCCCCACAAGCACCATATGAGCTGGAGTGCCCTGTTGTTCGAGGCTTAGCAGCACATATTCGGTGTAGGCCTCCAGGGTATCTTTTAGTGCTTCGAAACTGAGAGATTCCCAGGCAGCGGGTTTATTCTGCCGCTGTGCATCGGCCCAGTAATCGCTGTAATGAAAGTTTATTATAAGTTTCATTCCTGCATCCTTAATTCTTCGTGCCATCCGGAGTGTATGATCAAGCCCGCAGAATCCCCGGTCCGGGGAATAACCCTTTTCATTTTCGGGATTCACAAAAATTCTGAGCTTAATATAGTTGAAGCCATGGTCAGCGAGTATATGGACCGCATCTTTCTCTTCACCGTTCTCAAAATATTTTCTTCCCCTGTCTTCGAACTGCGGAAGGAATGAAATATCCGCGCCAATCATCCTCTCTATCTCTTTATTCCCGGGTCTGATCTGTCCCGGACGGGGTGTAAGTAATTCCACATCCCGGTGTATGGTATGTATTTCATGCAAGCCTGGCCATAATGTTCCTGATCGCACCACCAGCCTGATCTTATCAGGCTTTTCTCCAGCCTTCAGTTCAAGCCAGGCAAGGCCATCCTCCAGCTGATACTGAAAATATTCTGCACCGCTGGTATCAACAGCGCTAACAGGATTTTTTCCCTTTCCTGCGGCACTGATCAGGGCATCCCCTTCGAGGTAGATCCTGATTTTATCTGAGGCCGTGCGTATTTCCCTTCCCACGCTATCGCTTACGGCAATCCTTAGGAGGGTGTTATCCCTGCCGTCGGCCACCAGTGTTGTCCTGTAAACTGTAAGCATTACAGCCACTGCCCTGCCTGAGTCGACCCGGCTAACTGTTCCAAAATCTGAAAGTGTTGAATGCCGTTCCTGAGCCGGTTTACAACATGCCAGTAAAAAAATTAGCAATATGCTTTGAGCTAGCTGCCTGACCATTTATTACCCTCTTTAAATTACAATTTAACCTGGCCCTTGCATTCTGTCATTGGCAATGCCAGGTTTTATAACGGTATCCGGTCCGCATCATCATCCTTTGTACTGATTGCGACCTTCCACCAGTGCTTTAAGGTTCAGTTCGATTATCTGATCGCCTTTTCTGCCAAACAGTTTACGGACAGCATTTTCAAGGCTTCGGAAAGGTATATCTATAAAATGTGAAGCGGCACCCAGCATTACAATATTTGCTGCTTTTATCGAACCAATATCCCTGGCCAGGGTATCTGCATCGACGATCAGGTTGTTTTTAATTTTTCTAATCTCATTAAGCAGATCTTCTTTCTCCGGGTAATCGGGTATGTTAACAAAAGGGTTACTGTTGCTAACCAGCCAGCCGTCTTCAGCCAGCCATGGCAGGTAGCGCAGTGCCTCCATCGGCTCAACCGAGAGTATGATATCGGCTTCACCATAGGGAATCAGGTCGGATGCCACCGGCTCGTCAGAAAGGCGAAAATGTGACTGGACATCCCCTCCCCTCTGGCTCATCCCGTGTACCTCAGCCTGTTTTATGTAGAGCTTGTTCTCAACAGCAGCATAGCCTATCACTGCAGCAATGGAGAGAATTCCCTGGCCCCCGACCCCTGATAGTATTATGTCATTCTTCATTCCTACGAATTTTTTATTTTTTTTCACGTTCCATTTTCTTCCTTTTCGATGCTGTCTGGATACATTCGCGTTGAGCAATTATCACCGAGACCCCCCTGTAAGCTAGCTCTTCCTTCATCAAAGCTGTATTTTCAAGGTGATTTTTCCTGAGGGGGTTAATAAGCCTTATATGGTCTTTTTCAACTCCAAGGCCCTGGCAGATCGATTCAAGCCTGTTTGTTGCATGTGATTTCTGACCGCCGGTCATTCCCGTTGTTGAATTATCGGATATTATGATGGTCACCGGTACTTCTTTAATCACTGCATCAAGCAGGCCGGTCATCCCTGAATGGGTAAAGGTGGAATCGCCTATCACTGCCACTGATGGGAACATACCGCCATCAGCAGCTCCAACGGCCATTGTTACTGAAGCCCCCATATCAACGCATGAATTGATGGCATTGAAAGGAGGTAATGCACCGAGGGTGTAGCATCCGATGTCTGAAAAGACCCTTCCCGGTCCATATTCTTCCAGTGCTTCATTAAGGGCATTATACATATCTGCATGTCCACAGCCCTTGCACAGAGAGGGAGGACGCTTGCTTACAATATCAGGAACATCTTTTCCATAGGAACTTTTTATTCCCAGGGCATCAGCTACGAGATTGGGATTCAATTCGCCGTCCCGTGGCAGCGTGCCATCGAGCCTGCCACTGATTTTCGCATCAGATCGCGGAAATCCTATCATCATTTCTTCGACCATCGGGTAACCTTCTTCAAGGACGAGTATCCGGTCACAGGCCGACTTTAATTTAGCCAGTATATCTTCACTCACCGGGTAAGTGCCTATCTTCACCACCGGGTACTTACACTTTCTGCCTTTACAGTTTTCTGCCAGGTAATTGAATGCCAGTCCGCATGCAACGATGCCAAGGGATTTATCATCACCGTCAATATACCAGTTTCCTTTTTGAAAACCGGCGTCTGCCGCCAGGGAGTCGTAATTTGAAATCAGGACCTTATACTTTCTACGGGCTATGGCCGGCAGCAGTACAAACTGGCGCAGGTCTGAGGGAAAACTAAATTCTTTCTGAGGTAATTTTTCTTTCTGTATGACTGCACTTCTGGAATGGGCCAGGCGGGTTGTAATTCTGAAGAGTACCGGCACCCTGTATTTTTCTGAAATTTCAAAAGCTTCAAAGACCATGTCATAGGCCTCCTGCTGATTTGAAGGTTCAAAAATGGGTACCATGGCAAACTTGCCATAGAAGCGCGAATCCTGTTCATTCTGCGATGAGTGCATTGAGGGGTCATCGGCAGCTACAACTATAAGCCCTCCATTTACCCCTGTCATAGCTGAATTGATAAAGCCATCGGCTGCAACATTGAGCCCTACATGTTTCATGGCCACCATGGCACGCTTACCCGTGTATGACATTCCCAGTGCAGCTTCCATGGCTGTTTTTTCGTTAGCCGACCAGTCGCGCCGTATATCCAGTGCAAGAGCACCGGGAGATGACTGAATATATTCCATAATTTCAGTAGACGGAGTACCTGGATAAGCATACATTCCGCTTAATCCGGCATCGATAGCAGCCTGGGCCACGGCTTCGTCGCCCAGTAACATTAATGTGGACATATGATATTATTTTTAATATTTTTCAAATTTTGTGCCTGTTCATCTATCAATCATCATTTCTGAGCGAATTACCGGGATCGCCTGGAATCAGATGCCGGATATGTTCGTTTACAAAATCAAAACAAAAATCTTCAAGAGAATCCCTTATAGCTGCCAGCTTTTGTAAGATCGTCTCTTCATCACCCTCCAGGGTCCGGCAATCCTGCGAGGTTTTCTCAATTACGGTAGGGTTACCCGGAAGCTCAATGATAATATCCCTGCCCTTTCCTTCAGCCATGTTAATTATATAATCAAATTCTTTCTCAGGGAGGTCTTTTACGGAGGTGGACCTGCTGCCTGTAATATCAATCATAGCATCCATCATTACAGTTACTGCAAGCGGATTAACTTCCGAAGGACTGTAGCCGGCACTGTATATCATTGCTTCATCACCGGAATAATATCTAAGCCACCCTTCCATCATCAGGCTCCGACAATCATTACCGGTACCTATTACAAGTATCTTTTTCATCACTCATATTAATTTTTTTAAAGATATTAATTATTGTTGAAATGATAAATTAGCAATGTTTCTATTTGCCCTGCTGTAAAACAGTTTGCAGGGGATAGTAAAAATTTTTTAATAAATTCGCCCCCTGTTTACTTGGAAAGGAAAACAGCCTAAGATATTATGAATAACAAGAACAATGCATCTCTTATACGTACATCAAGGAAGATACACAGGTTCATAGCTGCTGGTTTGTTTCTATTGTTTCTTATTATTCCCGTTACAGGCCTTATGCTTGGCTGGAAAAAAAATACCGGGGAAATCCTTCTTCCTGTATCCCATGAAGGAACTACAAGCAACACTGAAGAATGGTTATCATATGATACGCTTAAGAATGTAGCCTTTAATGCTCTCAGGGATTATGCCGGTAAAAACATCTCAACACAACTTGACCGTATTGATGCCAGGCCATCGCTTGGAATGGTGAAGTATGTTTTTAAGGATCATTACTGGGAAGTGCAGCTCGATGCCGCAACTGCCGGGATACTAAGTGTCTCGAAAAGAAGATCAGATATAATTGAGAACATTCATGACGGATCGATAATGGATATGGCTTTCCGAACGGAAAGCGGGATTTTTAAAATTATTTACACCTCCCTTGTCGGATCCACACTCCTGATACTTGCATTAACAGGTTTCTGGTTATGGTACGGCCCCAGGATGATCAGGAAAAATAAAAAGAAAGACAGGGCATAAAAATACTCCATCACAGACATTGGAGGGGAGTAGTTAAAAATTTCATAAAATAGCATTGTTGTTTCCTTAATCAAATCAATTTGCATTTCTTTATAGAATATTTATATTGATACCTGTGAAGCGATTAATATCAATAATAATACTTTCGGTACTTACCCTTCCTGTCATATCACAGGAAATATCTCCTTTACGCTATGTGCAGGTACATGGTCTCGTTTTTGACAATGAAAACATGCCGGTAAAATATGTAAATATTATCTCCAAAGGTCTGAGGACAGGAACTGACACTGACGAAAGGGGGATATTCTCCATTGTATCCTACCCCGGTGATACATTGATTTTTTCCTCAATCGGCTACCAGCCTGCCTTTATAAGGATCCCACCCGGCATTGACGGGCCTGTTTTCACAGTTGATATTACCCTGCAGATAGACACCATAAACATAGGCTCTGTACTGGTCCTACCTTGGAGAACATATGAAGAATTCAAAAGAGCAGTTGTAGACTATGTCAGTCCGATGGAAGTTGAGATTAACAATATGGAAAAGAACCTGGCCCTTATAGAAAGCCAGATAAATGAGGATATGGAAATAAGTCCATCAGCCGGGCACAGGTATGTTATGCAACAGGAAGCAGAACGAATAATGACCAGGAATCAGACTCCTGTTAATAATCTCTTCAATCCTTTTGCATGGGCTAAATTCATTGACGGCCTTAAAAACGGGCTGCTCAAGAATAAGGATTCCAGGAAAACGAAAGAAAAGGACAATAATTAGGATCAAGACTAAGCTTTTAAAAAAATGGCCGGAACAGCCAGAACCCTTCTCATTTTTTTTCTCCTCTTTGGCAGTGTACATGGATATGGGCAGGCCGGTAAAACGGTGATTAAAGGATATGTCAGGGATTCTGCCGGCAAAGCATTGGCTCTGGTCAACATTGGGGTAAAGGATATGCCCTACGGCACATGGTCCGATGCAGATGGCTCTTATTCCATCAGCATACCTGCCGACAATGAGCTTCACATTCTTGTGTTTTCAATTATAGGCTATCTCAGTTATGAAACACAATTTACTGCAAGTCCTGATACAATCGAAATTAGCCCTGTGCTGGAAACGGGTGTTACCAGGCTTGATGATGTTATTATTACCGAATACAGGCAAAGAGAAGCCCCCACCTTAAGGACAATCCCCCTGAAAGATATCAGCCTTATACCTGCAGCATCAGGAAGCATAGAAAAATTACTGGTCTCGCTACCCGGGGTAAATTCTGCCAGTGAACTCTCAAACCAGTATACCGTCAGAGGGGGTAGCTTTGATGAGAACCTGGTTTACCTCAATGATATTGAAATCTTCCATCCGGTTCTTATTAAAACCGGCCAGCAGGAAGGGCTGAGCATACTTAATCCCGATCTGATACAAAATGTAAGATTCTCAGCAGGAGGTTTCAATGCATCTTTTGGTGACAGGATGTCATCAGTACTTGATATCACATATAAAGACCCTGATGAAACAAAGGGATCAGTAAAAGCAGGACTGCTTCACAACAGCATCCATCTTGAAGGCACAGGATTGAATGACAGGTTCAGTTTCCTGGCCGGTGCACGGTATAAAACCAACCAGTTGCTTATTCAGACACTTGACACCAAAGGCAATTACAAACCTGCTTTCTATGATATACAATCGCTTTTGCGTTACCGGATATCTCCCGCAAGCCGGCTCAGTCTGATGGGTACTTACAATTTCAATAAATACTCGTTCATCCCCGCCTCGAGAAGAAGCACTTTCGGTAATATCAATGAGGCTTACCAGCTATATGTTCGTTACGATGGATCTGAAACAGTCAGCTACAGATCCTTAAATCTTGCCCTTTCACTGGAAACGGAAACGGCAGGTGAAATGAAGCACAGTGTTATTGCACATTATTACAGGTCAACTGAAGAGGAGAATCATGATATAAAAGGAACATATGCCTTAAACATGCTGGATAAGAACCTGGGTTCTGAAAATTTCGGCGACAGCATAATGAATGTTGGAACAGGCAGCTGGCTCAACCATGCCCGTAATATGTTAAATTTCAATATTATAACAATTAATTACAAAGGCCGGTGGGAATATGCTAAAAACATACTTAGCTGGGGATTAAGATACAGGCATGAATCAGCAGGAGATAAAATAAGGGAATGGGAAAGAATTGATTCAGCCGGTTACAGCATCCCATATTCTGAAGATCACCTGCTCCTCAGCAATGTATCAATAAATGACACCAGCCTGTCCAGCAATAGATTTGAAATTTATTTTATTGATAATTATACATTTAGTATTTCTGATCAGCAATTCATTTTTACCGGTGGAGTGAGATTCACTTACTGGTCTTTTTCCAGGGAAACACTACTGAGTCCAAGGTTATCACTTTCATGGTCCCCATCCGGAAGGAATGCCAGGTATTACATCTCGGGAGGCATATATTACCAGCCCCCGTATTACAGGGAAATGAGGTACCCTTCCGGCAAAATAAACATGGACATTGTCTCTCAGAAATCAATACACACCGTTATTGGGGCGAACTACGATTTTTTGATCGGGAAAACACCTTTCAGGCTCACCGGGGAGTTATATTATAAAGACCTCAGTAACATTATCCCATATAAATATGATAATGTAAGGATAATTTATTCCGCAGAGAATATTGCCAGCGGATTTGTAAGGGGCGTGGACCTAAGGATAAACGGGGAGTTTGTAAAAGACGCCGAATCATGGGTATCACTATCCCTGATGGATGCGAGGCATGATATACTAAATGATGAGTATGGCTATTTCCCAGCACCATCTGACAGCAGGTTCTCAGTTAATGTTTTTTTCCAGGATTATTTCCCGTCAAATCCTACTTACAGGGCACATGTAAGCCTGCATTACAGCTCAGGGATCCCTGTAAGCTCTCCCTACTCAGACAGGTATGACAGCTATCACAGGATGCCTCCGTACAGGAGGGTTGATATAGGCTTAACCAAAGTACTTAAAAGCACATATTCAAATGTAAAAAGTAACTCCTTCTCATTTTTCGATGAAATAATTGCAGGATTTGAAATCTTTAACTTACTCGATATACGTAATACCATATCCTATAACTGGCTAACTACAGTCAACAACCTGAGTGGTGAAAGCAGGCATTATGCAGTACCCAATTACCTTACAGGAAGGAGCTTCAATTTTAAACTTCTTGTTACTTTCTGAATATACCCGGTATATAAACCAGGGGCAGCTGCACTAAAGAAACTGGCTCATCAGCCAGTAAATAAAGGGCAATGTAACAATGCTCATCAATGTTGAAATAAATACATTGGCTGTAGCCAGCTGATCATCAACCCTGTACATTTTGGCGATTATTACAATATTTGCCATACAGGGCATTGCAGCCTCCACTATTACAACAGATACAATAAGCGGGTCAATAACAATTCCTGTGTAATTATTCAATGCTGCAAAACCCAGAATAAAAATAAAAGGAAAGAGCAGGGTTTTGTTAATGGAGGTAAGGTAAACGTATTTGTTGGAAAAAACACCCCTGACTTTCATCAGCCCCAGCAGTGCACCAATATACAGCATTGAAAGGTAGATTGTTGTATCCCCAAGGCTGACAAATGGTTTCAGGAGGAAGCCGGGTATTTTGACTTTCAGAAGAAAGAGGATAAACCCGGCCAGTATGGCAACTGAATTCGGGTTGAGCATATTTTTCATGCTCCTGCGAAAGCTTGTGCCTCCCTTTCTTGTTATGACATATATTCCAACTGTCCATAGAAGCATTATCGAAACAAAAGCATAGATACTTGCATAGAAAAGGCCCAGCTCACCAAAAAGTGCATTAACTACGGGGAAGCCGAAATAGAGTACGTTACCGAATGCATTATGTGGAATAAAAACAGAAAGCTGTGCATGGTTCATCCTGAAAAACAGGGAAGATAACCAGGCAAGCAGCAACATCAGAACAATAACCACAAGTGAGATAATTATCAACAGGTAACTGTTTCTCAATATCTCAGGGGTCATTTCCAGCTTGCTGAAGTTAGTAAAGAGAAGAAGGGGCAATGTGATGTTAAATATAATTTTCACGAGGCCATCTCTTTCCTTTTCCCGTATTACCCCGATCCTGGAGGCAATAACGCCAATAAGTACAAGGACGGCAAGGAATAATATTTGTTCAATTATTACAGACTGTTGCATTAATTATCGAGTTTACTCTTTTTAGATAAGGTGGTAAAAATAATAATTTATAATTTCGTAGTCACAAAAGCTATGAAAAGGCACGAAGGAAAAATAGTGGGTATTATCGGCACAATCATAATCCATTTGATTGCAGCTATAATATTTATGTCGGCCAGATTATCCTCTGTGTACCGTGAGAAACAATCTGAGTTTCTTGTTGAATTTCAGCCCGACCAGGAATTTAAGGAAGATGAAACTGTTGAAGTCCCCGTAACACTTGAGGAACTATTCAGGGGAGATGACAGGTACACTGATATAATAAGAAATATTGCAAGCAGCGAAGAAATTGAGATAAACAAAGAAGATTATATAGACAGGGTAAAAGAAGAAATGATCGCAGAAGGAAAGCTTGGTGAAGATAATTATATTGACCGCAATAAAAATCTCCTTGAAGAAATGGATGAAGGTGATACAGCCTTTGAATCGATGGAACAGGACAGTATTGAGCTGACTGAAGAAATGTCAGCAAACGAACTGGCTGCCAACTATGACGGACCAACACGTGTTTATTATAATTTAGCGGGCAGGCATCACCTGGAATTACCCATTCCCATTTATAAGTGTGAGAATGCAGGCCTTGTGGTAATTAATATTAGTGTCAACCCTGCAGGTGAGATAACGGCTTTCAGCTTTAATGAAGAAGGGAGCTCAACAACCAGCCAGTGCCTTTATGAAGCTGCCCTGAATGCAATTAAGAGGACACGCTTTAATCCTGATCCCTCAGCTCCCAGGAAACAGGAAGGTACGATAAGCTACCAGTTCGTGGCCCAGTAAGAAAGGCAGTAAAATGGGCTTTGTGTAATGGTCCCTCAAAAGAGACCCGGCTGGTCGGGGTAAGAATATGGTTCTATGATGTCGGGAGTGTTTCTGTTTACACGCTTATTATTGATCAAAGGACTTATTGTATGAGCCTCGAGGCCATCATCAGGATAAGGTTGCAGTATTTCATCCATATCCTTCTCACCTGTCTGTGGTCGCAGCCATTGTCCTGCTTTCTCCTCCTGCAGTATCAAAGGCATTCTTTTTTTTGTGTTATGGATCTCAGAGAGTAGCTTATTGGCCCCGGTTGTGATTATGGTAAAGGTGTTCACGGCACTCCCGTCAACAGGATTCCTCCATGTATCATATAAGCCGGCCAGCATCATGATTTCTGAACCGGGTAGATGGATGTACCATGGTACTTTTCCTGTATTACGCTCCTGCCATTCGAAAAAGCCCCTTACAGGGATTATGCATCTTCTCTTTTTGAAAGAATACTTAAAAGAAGGCTTTGTAGCAATGCTTTCCGCCCTGGCATTAAAAGTCATATACCTTATTTCCCTGGCTTTATCCTCCCCTCTTACCCATTCGGGAATTAGTCCCCATTTGAGCAGCCTGATATTTAACTCATTATTGAAATGTCCGGCAACCGGTAATTCAGGCAATGAGTGGGCATGATAATAGTAGCTGGGAGTATAATCACGCGGGTCAATAAATTCAGTGCCGAATTTCTTTTCCAGCTCTTCCCTGACAATATTAACGTTCACCGTAAAACACATACAGGTGATTATTGATTGCAATTTTATATACCAGGTGTCGTGTCCAGGGGTACAGGCAGAAGGTAGTTAAATAGATCCTTTTCGGGCCATGACCGTGTATTGGCAATAGCCCGGGACATCAAGCTGTTTATATCTGCAGTAAACATCGAACTTTTCCAGGTACTGGTATTCAGCAATACGGCCCACAGTGTCCCGTCAGGGGTCCGTTTGATCATTGCGGAGGTACCTGCAAAGGAACCTGTTCGCCACCAGTAGCCGTTTGCAGTTGTAGCCTTCCACCCTACGGGTGCAAAACCGTTGGTCCTGTCTGTCATAAATTCAATTGAAGCTTCCGGAAGTATGTCTTCAACAACATCCAGTCCGTCAACGGCCGTTACGAACCTGAGCAGATCAGGCGCGGTGCCAATCCATGCTCCTGCAGCCCCAAGGGCCTCTATATCATTACCCCCGTAAGGACCCGGAAGCATCTCGCCACTTCCGTAGATTGAACTCTTTAAAATAGCGTTGCCCGGCTCATAATACCTTACTTCGAGGGGATCTTTTTCATCGTAAAGGTTCCTGGCCAGTTCGAAATCATAAATACCAAGTGGTTCAAATATTTTCTTTTTGCAATAATTTTCATATGTCATCCCGCTAACTTCCTCTATAACCAGTCCGAGTATGGCATATCCAAGATTTGAGTATGACCTCCCCATGCCAGGTGTATAATGCAATCTTTTATCAAGAGCAAACCTTACTATATCCTCAACAGAAACGGGTAGTTCCTTGCCCAGGAAGTCCGCCACTACGTGAGGCATGAACATATGGTCGCCGTACCTGTGGCTCCAGCCACCCTGGTGGGCAAGCAAATGGGCCACTGTAATATCATGGGCCCTTTTGTCCCTGGGGTCGCTGAAATATTCCCCATTGAGTATGCCGGATGGCCCGAAGACCTTATCATTCAGTTTAATCCTGTTTTCTGCCTGCAGCTTCATTATTGCTGTGGCTGTAACCAGTTTCGATATGCTTGCTATCCTGAATTTATGGTATGGCTGTACTTCAATATTCCTGCTTGAGTCAGCCAGGCCATATCCCTTTGCGAAAACCAGCTTCCCATCCCTGGCAATAGCTACAGATGCACCATTGATATTCCAGTATCGCAGAAAATAATTGATTGACCTGTCCATGTAGGAAAAATACTCACTCTCATTGTGATCATTCCTTATGCGGGCATTGTCCGGGGTAAAACTTGTGCCCGGCAGGTTCATGCCCCCGATTGAATCAGGATTATGACTCAGGATTGTAAATAGCAGAACCAGTAATATATATTTGTAATATTTCCTCCTCATAACTCTTTATAACATCACAAAGGTAATAAAACAAAAAAAACATAAAACCCCGTACAACAAAGACAGGGTTAATAAAGCTTGAACTTATTAACAAATAAATATGCTATTTCCTAATGCAGCCTGTGATAGATCTTATCCACCAGGTCTTTAAGGTCGGAAGGAACGACTTCCCTTAGCTTATCAAAATCGGGCTTGGCCCGTGGCCTGCATCTCAGGTCAGAGGGATCATCGACAGGGGTTTTTGTTCCCATTCCCAGGTAAGGAAAGATCCTCCATGTATAATCTTCCCTGAAGAGGGGTTGTAATTCAAGCCCGATAAGATCAAAAAGAACGGCAGGAGCATAATCCATGCTCTGATCAAGTTTCCTGACTTCTTCCTTTATCCACTCATTTGATGCCAGGTTTAACATTATGTCAACATTCTGGAAGGCCGTTTTAATCTTTTCGGATTTGAGTGAAGAGAAAGCCTCATATTCGCCCTCATATGACGGTGCCGGGTAATCATCGATCCAATTTTCAGAAAAATAATCAAGGAATCTGAAGGATGCCATATGTGACATGGCATTTGCCAGCCATGTTATCTGCCTGGGGTCGGTATATATATTGCTGAGCACATGTGAAAACTGGTAAGCCACTTTTCCATAAGTCAGGTGACCGACAGTCAATCCCACCTTATAATGATCTTCAGAAAGCGGTGTATATACACGCATTCCGTAATACAGATCATTAATAACCGTAATGGGTTTATACCCCAGGGGTGGTGGAGCGCCAACCAGCCTGTCGAATTCAGAGGATAATTCATTAACTACCGGTGCAATATTATTATTATAAGATTCGGAATCCCACAATTCAAGCTTTATTTTCCAGTTCATCACGTTAATTTTAGATTATTAAACTACTTCCCTTCTCACCACCTGGCCCTATTTCCTCAAATCAATTTAAGCCTTTTCACAGAGCATTGCAAATTTCAATAATTTATGTTGAAAAAGCAATAAGTAGATTTCGTATATTGAGCTTTTATTATCTTTGTAAGACTATGCTTTATAAAACCCTCAATAATGAGCTCTTACGCGGCTTAAGCATCATGTTTCTCCTGATTGTTTTAAGTACAGGCAGCTACGGCCAGCAAAATGCTGCCATTATTGACACATCTGATTATTTTCCTTTTCCCGATGGCCTGAATGTTAATTTAATGATAGCTTCAGCTGAAGGATATACATCGGAAATACACCGTTTGATGAAACTGGGAGCAGATGTTGATGCCACCGATCTAAACAATATAAGCCCGCTTATCTATGCCGTGGCCAATAATAAGCTGACAACTGTAAGGGCCCTGCTGGAATATAGTCCGGATACTGAAATTATGACCGATAACGGTGAATCTGCCCTGCACATAGCCGCAAAAGATAACATGCTGGAAATTGCAGAAGCCCTGATAAGAGCGGATGCGGATATTAATCTGAAGGACCCTCATGGTGCCACGCCTCTGCATTATGCTTCGGCATATGGCAATTTCTATATGTGTGACCTGCTCATATACTATAATGCAGATATCGAAGTCCGTTCGTCGGACGGGTCAACACCACTTCTGGCAGCAGTATATTCGGGCCGGGCAGATGTAAGCGACCTGCTTCTTCAATCAGGAGCTGATCCGGGCATGGCTGACAG